>JANNJB010000895.1:0-2137 GCA_031405615.1 Vicinamibacteria bacterium
TAGTTTGCCCGGGACGAAATACGAGCGGCCCGATCAACAACTCGCCTTCTTCCAACGACTGGAGGAACGCCTGGCCGCGCTGCCGGGTGTAGAGCGCGCGGCGATTTCCTCGAGTCTCCCGATTTGGGCATTTGCGCCTCGGCCATCGCGGGCGGTCACTCCCTCTTCGCGGTGGACAAGGACTTCGAGGCGATTCGCAGGCTCTCGGAGTTGGACCTGATCGGGACGCGACACCTCGCCTGATCGCCGGCCGACGGAAAGACGGCGACCATGATCACGGTAGCGCCCCTTCGCGGTTCGTTCGGCGGATCCGCAACTCCGCCTGCCCAATCCCGAGCACTTCTGGTTTACCGCCAGGAACGGAAAGAAGATCCACTCGATCATCTAGGGCAGACGGAGAACCACGACGGCCCCCACGACCAGATCGTCGTCACGCAACGGCACAACGGAAAGGACGCCGGGCCGGGACCTGCCGTCCCGATCCAGCAACTCGGCCGGGTAGCCGGTCAGCTCACGGCCTTCTTTGACCGCGCGCTGCAGCCGGTTGGTGGCCGGGGCGCCGCCTTCTTCAGCGTGCAGTCGGAGGAACTGGGTGATCGGCCTGCCCAGGATCTGCTCTTCGGCGAAACCCGTGGCGTGCGCCACCACGGGGTTGAGCCGGGTAACGTTCAGCTCCTTGCTGAGGACGAACACCAGGTCGGAGACCGTGTTGACGATCGCGTGGTTGTAGCGGAGCTGGCGCGCCTGGGACAACGTGGTCCACTGGCGCTCCCGGTTCTCCCTCGTCAGCCGTCGGTTGGTGGCGAGAAGCTCGCCGGTCCGCTCCTGCACCTTCTGCTCCAGGACGGTGTTGGCCTCCTCCAGGGTCTGTGTCAGTTTGCGGCGGGTGGCAAGCGTGTCGCGGATCAGCCAGGCCGCAGTGCCGAAGAGAAGGAGGTTGGTGGCGACGCCGAGACCGACCACCAGGCGCGTGGTCTGGGCGCTTTGGTAGGCCTCGCGGTCCCGCTCGCCGAGCAGCTCGAATTGCCGGTTGCGGAGCCGGTTGATGGTCTGATGGAACCCGGCCACGGCCGTCGTTCCCGCGTCGCGCCTCAGCTCGCTCTTGACCTCTTGAACCCGCCCGGCCTCGAGTAGCTCCTTGATGGAGGACGCCAGGGCGATGCGGGCCTTGACCGTCGCCTCGAGCACCGCCAGGCTCGACTGCATCGTTTGGTTATCGCGCGTGAGGGCCAGGGCCAGCGCCTGGTGCTCGAGCACTGCGAAGTAGCTGGCTCGGCACTCCGTGAAATCGCGCACGTCACCGGTCAGCGCAAAGGTCCGCATCATGCCTTCACCCGCCTGAAGCTCGGACATCATGCCGTCCAGTTCATAGATCGTGGCGTGCGTCTGGTTGACCCAGTCACTGCTCGCCGCATCGCGATTGATGGCGCGGATGGCGAAGACCGCGACCCCCACGATGAGTGCGGCAATGGTCACAAAAAGCAGGTAGATCGCGCGGAGCGTCTTGTCTTTCATGGGCGAGGCGGGCGTGGCTGGGCGACAGGTATCCGGTCGGCGTCGCGGTCAGGTGAATCCGTCTTCAGGATGACCCGGCCGATTGTCTTCCAGCGCTCATCATAGGAGTAAGTGAACTCAAAGGCGGTGGTCCAGCTCTGCTTGAAGGAGTCGGCGACCAGAGTGGCCACGTCGCGGAGCGTGGGGGCGCTCTTCACGAGCTTCCGGCGCGCCTTCCGGTTGTTGAAGTCGAGATAGACGTTCTGGTCGGTCACGAAAACGACGGCATGGTCCACATTGTCGCCGGTCAGCTTCACCTGCATGAGACGCATCTTGTACCCCTTGCGCCCGAGGATGTGGGCGCCGAGGATGGCGTAGTCATCGCAATCGCCGGCACGTTGCCACAGGAAGTCCTCCGGCTTCAGCACCCGCGGATGGAATTCGTAGAAGAAGCGCTCGAACAGGTCGGCGAACTGGTCGGGCGACATCGAGGGCGCCTTCTCCAGATCGTGGAGGCGGAAATAGTCCGTTTTCTTGAGTGCGCTCGACGAGACACAGAGCAGGCTCAGCCCAACCACCAGCAGCGCGCGTCTCTTTGGCTCGGGTGCCCCCACCACCGCAGCCTACGTGCCGAGGAGGCGGG
>JANNJB010000896.1:0-5206 GCA_031405615.1 Vicinamibacteria bacterium
CGTACGGCCGCGCGCCTTCACCCTTGGGGTTGACGGTGATGCGCTGGGTCTGGCCGCGCACGCGCAACTCGTCGATGCGCACCCGGTCGTCTTCGGCCACCAACTGCTGTACTCGGGGCTCGGACGGCTTGGGTCCGGCCAGGCCGGCGCAGCCCACCAGGGGGATCAACAGCGCCAGCAGGGTCGCCTGCAACAGGGTTTTCATGCGCCGATTCTAGGAGGCTGGCGGGCCCGGGCGCTCGTCCTGTTCACACCGACAATCGCGCCATGAGCGATGCCCCCACGCCACCGAGCACCCCCGCAGTTAGCGCTGAACCGACCCCCGCCGTGGCCGACCCGGCCCCCGCCGTGGCCGAGCGGCCCACCTTGCTGCTGGTCGACGGCTCCAGTTACCTGTACCGCGCCTACCACGCGATGCCCGACCTGCGCGGGCCGGATGGCTTCCCGACCGGCGCGATCCACGGCCTGGTGGCGATGATGAAGCGGCTGCGCGAGCAGATCATCGGCAGCGGCCAGGGCGGCCATGCCGCCTGCGTGTTCGACGCCTCGGGCCCGACCTTCCGCGATGGCTGGTATGACCAATACAAGGCCCAGCGCGCGCCGATGCCCGACGACCTGCGCAGCCAGATTCCGGCTATCCACGAGGTGGTTCGCCTGCTCGGCTGGCCGGTGCTGGAAGTGCCCGGCATCGAGGCCGACGACGCCATCGGCACGCTGGCGCGGGTGGGCGCGGCGGCTGGCCACCAGGTGGTCATCTCCACCGGCGACACGCCTTTGGCGCGGATGTTGGGGATGATCCGGCCGATGTAGTTGAGCGAGGGGCCCCGCGCGTAGCGTCCCAGGACATCGAAGAAGTGGATGGTGTTGAAGTAGATCTCCTCGTGCAGCATCTCTACAGAGGAAATCATTTCGAGGTCGAGGCCAAGCTGGAAGTCGGGCTCCGACAAAAGCATGTCCACGCGCATCTCTCCGAAGTAGGGAGCATCTTCGGGCTTCGGCTTGCCTTTGTGAACGGCCATCACGTGGTCGTTAAGACGGCCGAGGATCTGAGCCTGGAACACGTCCCAGGCTCGCTCGTAGTCGGTGACCACCCGCTCGTCCGCCACCTTGGCTCCTCCCACCGAAGCCTCGATCCAGCCGGTGGTGACGCGCGTCTTTTCATACTCGGGAATCCGGTCGAACATGGAGCGCAGGACAAAGCGGGGCTCGAACCGCTCGCTGAGCAGAACCTCGCCGGCCTGGCCCTTCACCACCACTTCATAGGCGGGCGACCCGATCGGCATCTTCTCGATGACGATCTTCTTGAGGTCGATCTTCATGTCGCGGGCCATGATGTCGGCGAAGGGATAGGCCTCGAGCAGCCACCTGGTCGGCGCGAACACCGCCTGGTTCTTCCATTCCGCGGGAGGTCCGATCTCCGCGAACTTCAAGGTGATGGTGTCCACCGGCTTTCCCGCGAGCCGCGGCATCACCGAATCGATCAGCCACGAGTAGCCCTGCTTGTACGCGGAGAGAACGGTGACCGAGGCATTCGCGTCGCGAGCACCCGCGGCGACCAGCTCGGCCCGGATCTGTTTCTCCAGGGCAAAGCGGAGCGGGGGCGGCTCGGAGAGGCGCGCCTCGATTCGGACCGGCGCCGATTTCGCCTTCTTCACGGCGGGCAACACCTTGGCGCGAAACGTCTTCCAGAACTCGTCGACTTCAGAGGCGATTTCGACATCGCCCGTGACCGGCGAACCCGCGACCACGATGGGCTTCGCCTTCTGCACGTCGAGATTCTCGATCGCGACCTCGAGCGCGCCGCCGAGTCTTGTTCCCACTCGAGATCGCACCACGCCATCGAGGCCGGGCTCGGCCCTCTCCACGAACACCTTGACGCGGGCGCTGGCCAGGTCTTTGCCCGCGAGGGAGGCCGCGATCCGATCGAGCTTGTACAGGGCGGCCGCGGCCTGACCTTCTGGCGAGCGGGCCTGAACGAACCGGCGCACATCCTCCTCGATGTCTTCCACGGTCGTCCGGTCTTTGCCGCGCGCGGCGATGTGGGGAAAGGTCTGCGCCAGTTGAGCGAGCGCGCGCGCCGTGCCTGCGGCGTCCCCTCCCGCCACCACGATGGCCGGCTTGCCCTGGCCGGGCAGACTGCCAAAGGCGTTCTTGACCACATGGATCAGGCCCTCGCCCGGAGCCAAGGCCGGAAGCTCGAACTTCTTATCCCGAATCAGGCGCTCGACTAGCGGATGCTGGCCGCCCACGAGGATGAGCATGGGCAAAGCTTCCGGACGGTCTTTGTCGCCCTCGGCTTCCGGCGGCGTCGTTGCGGAGGCGCCCTCCGCCGCGCGAGGTGGTGTGGTGGCATCGATGGAATCGGCCGGTACCACGAGGGGAAGGGAGATGCCGGTGGACTCGAGGCCGATGCGCGCGGCCAGATCGACGACTCCCTCGGTCCCTTCACCAAAGGCGGTGATCATCACCTCCGTGCGGTCCGGGATGAGGTTGTTGTCGGAGTCGCCGAGGCCGCCGTCGATCGAATAGAAGGTCGACAGATCAAGCCCCTCCTTCGCCCCGCTCGCACGACGCGCGAGGGGCTGAGGTTTGTCCGGCCTGGCGACACCTTTGATATCAACCGTCGCTTTCGAGGCGCCGACGGCGAGGACCACTCGAAGCACTGTGACGCCCCGGTAGCTGAGGGCCTCCGGGGTGGACGATTTCGGGAGCCTGGCCGCTATTCCCGCGAGGGTGTTGCGGGCCTTGGCGAGGTCGGCGGCGGTGGCCAGCGTGGCTCCGATCACCACGCGCGTGGCGGCGAGGCGGCCCACCACAACCTCGCGAACGGTCACTTCGGTAAGGGCCGCGCCCGACGGCTTGAGCGCCTCTTTGAGGTCCGCCGCCACCTTCTCGAGGGTGGCTCCCTTCACGTCCCAGGCGTAGGGCAGGCGGCCCGCGACATACTCCGCCGCGGCCATGGCGCCCGCATCGGTCTTGCCCGCCACCAGGAGGGACGGGGCCTCGCCGGGAGTGAAGCGGACGAGTCCTTCGTCGGGGCCGAGAACCGCGGCGTCCGCTCCGGTGGGACTGCCGACCACGATCGCCAGACCCGGGCCGGAGGCGCTGCGGTCCACGGGAATGTTCATCGCTGTGGTCTCGAGGCCCACGCGCGAAGCGATGTTAGCCATGGCCGCGATCTGCCCGGCGGTCGGCGAAGCCGGCAGCACGAATCGGGCGTTGACAAAGTCCGCGAACGAGTCGCCGTTCCTGTCCTGAACCGCGAAACCCACCTTGAACAGACTCGAGAGGTCCTGGGGAAGAGCAGCATCGGCGCCGTGGCTCTGCCGGGTGAGGGAGGCAAGAACAAGCGCGAGGCCGAGGGGCCAGACCCTGGCGTAACGGTCAGTCATGGGCGTTCACCTCAAAGGACGGATACGAAGCCGAAGCTCCGCCAAGGAACAAGGGAAATGGGGCGGCCCCGGAAGGCCGCCCGGCCTAGAAGTTGTAGCGGAAAGCCAGCTCGATCTGACGCGACGGGGCGTTGATGTTCGGCAGCAGCGTGGTGAGCTGACCGAAGATCGGCGACTGCAGGTTGTTGCTGGGAATGTTGTAGTTCGTCCGGTTGAGGACGTTGAACAACTGCGCCACCATCTCCAGCTTGTGCTGTCGGCCCCCCGAGTTCACCGTGAACGACTTGGAGAGCCGCGCATCGATGTTCTTGTAGGTCGGGCAAGGAATGTCGGTCACCGCCGCGAGATTGCGAGCGGTCCGGAAGGCGTTCACCGCGGTCAGGTTGAGCGAGCGACATCCGCTGCCGAGATCGACGCCCGTGGGCAGGTCGCCGGTGTACCCATCGTTGTTGAGGTCCACGGAGGTGGTGGGCGAGAACGAGAGACTGGAACGGAAGTCGCCAATGGCCGATACCTGGAAACCCGCGGGCAGCTTGACGATGCCGCTCACCACCAGCCGATGACGCCGGTCCGCGGCGCCGAATCGCTCAACCTTGGTGAAGCCGTAAGTGTTCGCGACCGAGCTGGAGAAACCGTCGTCCTTCGCCTTTGAGTAGGTGTAGGACGCGAGGGCCTGGTAGTTGCGGCTCATCCGCTTCTCGATCTTGAACATCAGCGCGTTGTAGGTGTTGTCGAGGGTCGACTGAGCGTAGGTCACCCGCGCGAACTGCGGGGTGGGACGCACACGAGTCGCCTGACTCGGGAGATTGAGGTCCACGGTCTCGCGGTCGGCTTTGCGGATGGCCATAGTTCCATCGATGGTGAGGGCGAGGTCGCGGCTCAGGGTTCGGCTCACCCCGAGGTTGAGTTGATGCGCGTAGGGGCTCTGGAAGTCGTTGGCATTGACCGTGATGTTTGGAGCGGCGGTGGACTGGAAGCTCTCGCGCGAACGCCCGCCCAGAGGATCCGGGAAGGTGGGCCGCGAAATCACGATGGCCTTGCCCTGCGGCCAGGTGATCTCGGCGCCATTGAGGAGGGTGCGCACGTTGTCGTAGAACAATCCGTAGCCGCCTCGGATACTGGTCTTTCCGTCCTGCTTCGGATCCCAGGCGAAGCCGATGCGGGGGCCCCAATTGTTTCTGTCGCCCCGCTTGTCCGAGCCGGTGTGGAAGGGGACGGGCAACGGGAAGGAGCCGTCACGGCCGAGCTGGCCCTGGACCCGAGAGAGCAGATCCGCGATGTCCTCGTTGTAGGACCCGAACTGCCGGTCGTAGCGCAGACCGATGTTGAGGGTGAGCCCCGGGGTCGGCGACCAGTCGTCCTGGATGAAGAGGCCTAAAACCTTGATCGGCGTTTCGCCGTAAGTGGGAAGGGTGTTCGTGTACTGCGTGGGGAAAGTCGTCGGGTCGGCCGCGTTGTAGGGGACGTCGCGGGGGAACGTCCAGGCACCCAGGGGCGAACCCATGTTGTCGAAGCGGAAGTTCACGATGGAGCCGTCCGCACCCACCTTCATCGAATGTTTGCCCTTGATGTACGAGAACTCGTTCCGCACCTCGAACCGCTTCTCCGGGCCCATCTGGCTGTTCCCGCAGCCGCCGATGGAGATGGATGGATAGTTGAAAACCGGGGTGCACAGCGACAGCCGGTCCTGACCGAAATCGCCCGGTTCCCAGTCGCCATTCGAGTTGGGCGGAGCCACCTTGTACTTGGCGAAAGCGTACTGCACGCGGAAATCATTGATGGCCTGCTGGTTGATCACCCAGGTGTGACCCCCG
>JANNJB010000897.1:0-3558 GCA_031405615.1 Vicinamibacteria bacterium
GCGGCCAGTTCGACTGGGCGCAGCTCTCCGAGCGGGAGCGCGCGTCTGCGCTGTCTGTGCAGCGAATCGAGATGTCTTTTCGGGAGGCCGTGGCGGTTCAGCGAGATCCCCTTCTGTCGAACCACGAGCGCGGGTTCTGCGCCGTCTACATCAACTCGTTCAACGAGTGGCACGAAGGGCACGCCTTCGAGCCCATGCGCGACGCGAAGGACCTCCGGCCCGAGGAGCGTCCCTTCGGTTATCACAACCCGGAGAACGGGAAGGCCCGGCTCGCCATGCTCACGCGCATGATGGGATCGGTCCTGCCGCCCCGCGCTACTGCCGGATCCGCCGGCCGCGTATGACTCCGCAAGAAATCCGCCCCGCCGCTATCATCCGAATCCATGGTTGAACTGCGCGAACCCCTAGAAGAGCTGATCCATTTCCCACGGCAGTTCACCGCCGGCACGACCTTCCCGCGCGCCGATGAGATCCGTCTCTACGACACCTCTCTGCGCGACGGCGAGCAGACCCCGGGCGTCGCCTTCGCCCCGGAGCAGAAGTTCGAACTCGCCTGCATGCTCTCGGACGCGGGCGTGCACATGCTCGACGTGGGCTTTCCCTCCGCGGCGCCCTCGGAGCGCAAGTCGCTTCAACTCATTCTTGACGCCAAGAAGAAGGGCCGGATCAAGAGCGAAATCGTGGTGATGTGCCGTTCGAGCGCTAAGGACATCGACGTCACCCTCGACTTCCTCGCGGGAATTGGAGCGAAACCTCACGACGCGAGTTTCTTTGTCTTCACTTCGGGATCCGACCTGCATCTCAAGTACAAGATCGGCAAGACGCTCCTCGGCCTCGAGGGCCGCAAGAGCGAAGAATGGCTCGATCTGCCCGTCTCCTTCTATCGCGAAGCGAACCTCCGGATGTCGACCAAAGCGATCGAATACGCGCGCAGTCGCGGGGTTGAGGTGGTCGAATTCGGGGGCGAAGACGGCTCCCGCGCCGACGTCAACTACCTGATCGAACTGGCGGGCGCCTGCTACAAAGCGGGCGGAGCGCGCTACGCCTATCCCGACACGGTGGGCTACTTCGCCCCCGAGGGTGTCGACTTCTACATCCCGAAGATCGTCGCGGCCTTCCCCGACAAGCCCCTCGTCATCCATTTTCACAACGACTTCGGCCTCGCCGCCTACAACACCGTGCGCGCGCTGCACCACGGCGCCACCATTCCGACGGTGACCGTGAACGGAATCGGCGAACGCGCGGGCAACGCTCCGCTCCACACCACGGTGATGATCCTCAAGGAGCTTTACGGGGTCACCATCCCGGGCTTCCGTTACGACATGTTGTGGGAGCTGAAGCGCAAGGTCGAAGAGATGAGCGGCCTGCCCGTGGCGGGAGGCGAGCCCATCATCGGCCACAACGTCTTCACCCACGAGACCGGGATCCACACCGCGGGCATCACCATCCACCCTGCGATCTATCAGGTGGTGCAGCCGGAGATGGTTGGAGGCCAGTTGCGCTTTCTCTTCGGCAAACACTCGGGTGCTATCGCGGTCGAGGCCGTGCTGAAACGCAACGAGGCGAAGCTGCTCCGGGGCGGCGTCGACATCACGCCCAAACTGGTGCGGACCCTCCTCAAGCTCATCAAGGACATCCGCGAACGCAAGGCCGAAAACGCCGACCACGCGGAAGAGATCCGCCAGTACTACTCCAACCTGAACAACCTCGGCCTGACCGAGGACGACCTCGTCTCCTACGCCCTGGTGCTCGGACCCGAACTAAAGTAACCGCCTCAGGGAGCGTGAGGGGGATGCAGACAGGGGCCGGGAAGCGATCGAAGATTCCGGTGGTGGCCCAGGGCCTGTGGGCCTTGTCGCTGACGTTGTCGGCGCTCTTCCTCGCCGCTCCTTTCGTTCCGTGGCTCAAGGTCGGTGTGGCGCTTGGAGCGGTGTTCGTTCTCTTCACCGCGGGGGCCCTGCTCGGCAGCATTCTCATCGTCCCCCTGCCCCGCACGCCCTGGTTCGCGCGCGCCGCGCAGCACACCCTCGTCGCTCTTCTCATCAGCCTCGGCCTCTTCGTCCTGCCTCCGGGGATCCCAGGCTGGCTGCCCCTCGCGATCTTCGTGATCTATATCGGAAGCTCGGAGTCGCTCACCTGGGCGACCGCGCTCGGCCTGGGGTCGGGGCTGCTGCTGGCCGGGGCTTCGGGAGCGAAGACGCCGACCGAGTTCATCGCTCCGGTCCTGGGTCTTTGCGGAATCGGCCTCGCCACCGGTCTCGCCCTCGCCCGGATCAAGGCCCGCTCGGCCGAACTCAACCGGATCATCGTGCGCATGCGTCAGGGCGCCGACTTCGTCGAAACCGACGTCGATCCCAACAAGACATTCCGGGGCACCGTGCGCCTGAACGACGGTCCGGCCCTGCGCAAGATCAGCGAAGAGGCGCGCACCGTCCGCGATCTCGAACGCTCGGCCCACCTCACCCGAACCCTGGCGCCCTTTCTCGAACTCGCCCGCGGCATGAACGAGGCTCATGCCGCGCTCTTCTTCGACATCGATCGCAGTCGAGGGGGCGCATTCCTCCGGGCCAAAGACGGCCCCGAGGACATCTGGGATGAGGCGGTTCTGCCCCTCGATTCCGATCCTGTGGGTTTCGTTCTCGATCGTCGGCAAGCCTTCTACGCGACGGATTTTCGGACGTTGTTGTGGTCTTTGCCCTACTACAAGAGCCCGGTAAGGATCGGAACCCTCCTGGCGTTGCCGGTGCTGGTACGCGGGGTCATTGCCGGCGTGCTCGTGGTCGACCATGAAGAAAGCCAGGCTCTCTCGAACGCGGAGCCGACGCTCAAACGGCTCGCGCATCTCATTTCCCAAGTGGTGGAGAACGAGCGGGAGACCCTGGCCCACGCGGAGCGCGAGGTGGAGTTCGAAGCCGCGGCCGACGCCTCGCAGAGCCTCGCCCTCATCACGGAGGTGACGGAGATTCACAAGTTCGTGGCCCGTGCGGTGAAGGAGATGGCGCCGCGCACCATCGGCGTGGGCCTGGTGCGCCTGCGCGACGAGATCATCGAAGGCATGCCCGGCATGTCCGAGCAGTTCGAGGAGTGGATGGGTGCGGGAACAAAGCGCACCGACCGCACCTGGATGGCGTGGTATCTAAGCAACGCGAACCCTGACCCCCTGCGCATCAGCACGCCGCGGGATCGCGGCCTCCCGCTTTTCCGCCCCGGCGGCGGTATGCCGGGCGAGTCGCTCCTCGTTCATCCCCTCCGCTTCCGGAATCGCCTTCATGGCGCCCTTGTCGCCGTCGGCGACGGACAGGCCTTCGACGCGAGCGTCGCGCGCGTAGTGTCTTTGATCGGGAACCAGGCCGCGGCCGCCCTCGACCTGATCGAACTGCTCGAGTCCAACAAGCGGCTCGCGATGCACGACGGCCTCACCGATCTCCTCAACCGCCGAGCCTTCGACCAGGCGCTCCAACGCGCGGTGTCCCAGGCCGCGCGCAACGGCCAGCCCCTCTCGCTCCTCATGCTCGACCTCGATCACTTCAAGAAGCTCAACGACACCTACGGCCACGC
>JANNJB010000898.1:0-3142 GCA_031405615.1 Vicinamibacteria bacterium
GATCGAGTTCACGCCTCAGACCCGCGAGCTGGACGCAGAGGGCCTCGATCGACTCATGGTGAACCGCAGTCTCGCCGCGGCCCACAACCTCGAGGTCCCGAAGCGCCACCGCCTTGATGAACGTGCCGCCGATGTCGAAGCCTAGGGTGAGCATGGGGAGGGGGGAATGCTACCAACGCGTCTCTCATTCCGCCCCTGGACGCGGGTTCGGAGGTTTGACGGCGTTTCGCGGCTGGAAACGGACTTTCGCGCTAGGCCCCCGCCTGCGCGGGGGTGACGAGAGGTCAAACAACTTGGCGCGGACCCCGGTTGTCCCGTGGCGCGCGGGAGTGACGGGAGGTACCACGAATGGGGAATCCGCTCCACTACCAAGCCAATTCAACACCCACGTCACCCCCGCGCAAGCGGGGGCCTAGCGCGAACTCCGGTCGGCGACCGCGAAGAACCGCGCCATGGGAGCCGCAGTCACAACTTACGGATGGTGAACCGGGGAATGGTCCAGCGCGACGAGGATGACACCAAGGCCCTGAAGGGGCGGTGGGGGGATAATCACCGGGAATTCATGACAACACTTCTCGAACTCAAGCAACAGGGTCTTAAGGGCGGCGAATCGGTCAAGGACGAGATGCGGCGCAACCTGCTCGCGAAGCTGCGCGATCACGAGCCGCTCTTTCCGGGAATCGTCGGCTACGACGAGAGCGTGATCCCCGAAGTGGTGAACGCAGTCCTCTCGAAGCACCACATGATCCTGCTCGGCCTGCGCGGGCAGGCGAAGACCCGCCTTATCCGCCAGCTCGTTTCTCTCCTCGATGAACGGATTCCCGTGGTCAAGGGCTGCGAGATCCGGTGCGATCCTTTCGCCCCCCTGTGCAGCTCGTGCCGGGACAAGGCGGCGACCCACGGCGACAACCTCGAGGTCGAGTGGCTTCACCGGGACGAGCGCTACGTCGAGAAACTCGCGACCCCCGACGTCACCATCGCGGACATGCTCGGGGATCTCGATCCCATCAAGGCCGCGAAGAGCGGTCACATCCTCTCGAGCGAAGGCGCTATTCACTACGGCCTGCTGCCCCGCTCCAACCGCGGCATCTTCGCGATCAACGAACTTCCCGACCTCGCCCCCCGCATCCAGGTTGGGCTCTTCAACATCCTTCAGGAAGGCGACATCCAGATCAAGGGCTTCCCGGTGCGGCTGCGCCTCGATGTCGCGATGGTCTTCACCGCGAATCCCGAGGACTACACCGCGCGCGGCAAGATCGTGACCCCGCTCAAGGACCGCATCGGCTCAGAGATCCGCACCCACTATCCCGAGACCATCGAACTCTCGGCGCTCATCACCGCGAGTGAAGCCTTCTCGAAGCGCTCAGCCCCCGTCTTCGTTCCGGAGTTCGTGCGCCACACCGTCGAGGCCGTCGCCTTCGCGGCACGGCGCGACCGGCGCGTCGACAAGAAGAGCGGCGTCTCGCAGCGCCTCGCCATCAGCGTGCTTGAAAACGCAATCTCGTCGGCGGAACGACGCGCCATGGCCTACAGTGAAGCCGAGATCGTGCCGCGCATCGCCGATGTCTACGTGGCCCTTCCCGCGGTCACGGGAAAGATCGAGCTGGAATACGAGGGCGAGATGGCGGGCGGCGCCGCGGTCGGCCGCGACCTCGTTCGCGAGGGTCTCAAGGAAGTCTTCGCACGGGAGTTCGGCGGGACAAACCTCCGCGCGCTGATCGACTTCTTCGAGCAGGGCGGCGAGATCGGGGTTTCGGACGACCGAAGCGCGGGCGACCTGCTAGCGACGCTGTCGCGCGTGCCCGGCCTGCTCGCGCACGCGGGACGATTGATCCCGGAACGAAGCGATGCGCCGACGCGGGCCGCGGCTGCCGAGTTCATCCTCGAAGGTCTCTTCGCCCAGAAGAAGATCGGACGGTCGGACGAGGGAACGTACATCGCGGTGGAGCGCAAGACCGAGGAAGGCGGACCGGATCCCGAACGCCTGGAGCGGCTCGCCCGTCTGAAACGCCAAGTGAACTAGCGGGGCCATGCCTTTGGAGAACCCCCGCGTATCCCGGCGAAAGCCGGGATCCAGTACTTAAGAACTATGCCCCGTTTTACCTACCACAAACATCGGTCCAATCTCTGGGAGGACCTCGACCTCTCGGAGCTTGTGAACGCCATGTCGGAGTTCCTGCTCGGGAGCGGTTTTGGCGAGCCTGCGGACGGGGACAGCCAGACCTCGCAACAGGATCTCAAGGACGCGATCACGAACGCCCTGATGACAAGCAGCCTCCTCCCGGACGAGGATCTGCAGAAGTTGTTCTCGAGCGAGGAGACGCTGAACGAGTTCCTGGAGAAAGTCATCGAGCGCCTGATGAACGAGGGCTTCATCCAGGCTTCCAAGAATGGCACGGGATCGATGGACGACACCGACGGCCAGGGTGAAACCGGCGGCTCGGGCGCGCCCGTCAAGTTCGAGCTTTCGGAGAAGGGCACGGACTTTCTCGGCTATCGGGCGTTGCGCGAACTCATGGGAGCGTTCGGGCGCTCGTCTTTCGGTTCCCACGACACTCAGGATCTTTCCACCGGCGTCGATGCCAGCGGTCCGTCGAAGCCGTACGAGTTCGGCGACACCCTCAATCTGGACGTGAGTGAAACTCTCCTCAACACCATAAGGCGGACGCAAACCCTGGAGTTCAAGGAAGGCGCGGGTCTCGACGTCTCCTACGACGACCTCGTGGTGCGTCAGACCGAGTATCGGTCGTCGTGCGCCACGGTGGTGATGCTCGACTGCTCCCACTCGATGATCCTGTACGGAGAGGACCGCTTCACGCCGGCGAAGAGGGTGGCGCTCGCCCTGTCTCATCTGCTCAGAACCCAGTTTCCCGGCGATTCGCTGCGCGTGGTCTTGTTCCACGACTCCGCGGAGGAAATCCCCCTGTCGATGCTGGGTAGGGTAAAGGTGGGACCGCACTACACCAACACCCGCGAAGGACTGCGCGTGGCCCAGCGGATCCTGGCCAAGGAGCGCAAGGACATGAAGCAGATCGTCATGATCACGGTGCAGGCAATGCCTGCCGGCGACTCTGAAAAGGACGTCAAGGGCCGGCAGTGGGAGCAGCGGCTTGAGGTGATGCGTGACGCGATTATCTACAAC
>JANNJB010000899.1:0-3537 GCA_031405615.1 Vicinamibacteria bacterium
GTCGTCGACGCTGAAACTCAGGAACGCCACATCCTTGCGCTCCTTGATCTTCGCGGCGAACTTCTCGAGTTCGGGCAGTTCCTGGACGCATGGCCCGCACCAGGTGGCCCAGAAGTCGATCACCACCACCTTGCCCTCGAAGGCTCTTTCAGTGAGCCGGGCGCCGCCCATCTCTTCGATCGAGAACTTCACGGCGGGCGCGTTGAGCTTCTCCCAACCCTCTTCGTTGGCGCCGGAGAAGGCGACCGAAAGCAGGCCGATGGCGAAGGTGAAACGAAGAAGGCGGGACATGGGTTTTTTCACGGAACCCTACAAAGATACGCCCTGTGAGCCTGCCTGGAGAACTCAGGGAGCGCCTGTAGGATCGCCGAACCCGGCGCATCCATGACCCCACCCCGAAGGCCCTCTCCGCTCGTTCCGTTCCTGATCGCCGCCGCCTGCTCCGGCTGCGCCGCGCTTCTGAATCAGGTGATGTGGTCCCGCATGCTCTCCCTGGTGTTCGGATCGACGATCGAAGCGGTATCGGCGGTCACCGCGATCTTCATGGCCGGACTTGCGCTTGGCAGCGCTCTTGCCCCCCGGCTGGTCGTGCATCGCAGTGCGGCGGAGGCGGCGTTGCTCTACTCACGCGTCGAGTTGGCCATTGGCGGCGCGGCCATTTTTCTGGCTTTTGTTCTTCCCGCCCTCGAGCCGGCGCGGGCTTCCGTCGGGGCCGCTCCGCTCTGGTTCCTGGCCCTCCTTCTCCTTCTCGTTCCCGCGGGCCTCATGGGAACGACGCTGGTGATCCAGAGTCATGTGGTTTCCTCTTCGGTGGATCACGTGAGTGGCTCGCGCACCGCGGGCCTGCTCTTTGCCGCCAACACATTCGGTGCGGTGGTGGGGGCCTATGGCAGCGTCATGGTCCTGGTTCCAGCACTCGGCGTCCGCAAGACCATCATCGTCGCGACCATCCTCAACATCATTGCCGCCGGTCTCGGCCGAATGCGCACGAGAGAGAACGCGGCGGCCTCGACACCGAAGATTGTCGTACCGCTGAACGTCACCCAAACGCCTGCGCCGGTTTCGCGCCTGTCGGTTCTCCTTGTGATGCTGGCGCTCTTCACCGCCGGTTTCGCAGGTCTCGCGAACGAGGTGGCCTGGACCCGCGCCTTCATCCTGGTGGCCGGCCCCACCGTGCACGCTTTCGCCTTCGTGCTCGGCGCGATTGTGCTCGGCCTGGCCACGGGCGCCTTGATCTCGAGCACCCTCCTCCCTTTCCTCGGCAATCCACGCCTCGCTTTCGTCCTGGTTCAGGCGGGTGTCGCGATCGCGAGCGCCCACGTGATCCGCACCCTCGCCTCCATGCCCCTCGCTTACGGTGAGGAAGTGAGGCGTCTCATCGATCAGCCCGAGGCCATCGTCGGCCTTCAGGCCAGCCGATCGCTCCTCCTGCTTTTCCCCGCGGCGGCTCTCTCGGGCGCCCTCTTCCCGCTCGGCCTGCGCCTTCTGCGATCGCGTCTTTCGATGACTCAGGCCATGGGCTTCGGTAGCGCGCTCAACACGGTCGGAGCGATCCTCGGGGCCTCCCTCGCGGGCTTCGTTCTGCTGCCCGGGCTCGGCCTCGACCTTACCCTTCGCCTCGCCGCCGCAGGCTCGGCGCTGTCCGCTCTTCTGGTGGCTCTTCACTGCCGCCTCCCGTCGAGAATCGCGGGTGCTGCCGCCTCGGTCGTCGCCATCGGCCTCCTTCTTACCGCCCCGACCTTCGATAAGGAACTCTTCGCCGGTGGCGTCTACAAATATTCGGCTTACGACCCGGAACTCAGCGTCGAGGACGTCCTCCGTCGCGGCGAACTCGTTTCGTACGCCGAGGGTCGCGCCTCCAACGTGTCGGTCAAGAGGATCGGCGCATCTTTCTCCCTGGCCGTGGACGGAAAGGTGGACGCCACGTCCGGCGGCGACATGCTCACCCAACGCCTGCTCGCCCATATCCCGTTCCTGATCAGCGAGCAGCCGAAAAACGCTCTCGTGATCGGCCTCGGTAGCGGCGTCACCGCGGCCGCCGCTCTCACACACGAGCCGGCTTCGGTCACCGCTGTAGAGATCTCGCCGGACGTTGTCGACGCGGCCAGGGAGTTCTTCGGCGACGCCAACCAGCGTGTTCTCGAGAATCCGAAGCTCAGGCTCGTGGTGGGCGACGCGCGGCAGCACGTCCTCGCCGAGTCCGATCGGTACGACGTGATCATCTCCGAACCTTCGAACCCGTGGATGGCGGGGGTGTCCGCCCTCTTTACCAGGGAGTTCTTCAGATCCGTTCGTTCGCGGCTCGTCGATGGAGGCGTGTTCTGCCAGTGGGGTCATCTCTACAACATGAGCGACGCGGATCTGGCGACCCTGCTGGCGACGTTTGGAGACGTGTTTCCCAATGCTTCGGTGTACGTGATCAGCGAGGCCGACATTCTCATCGTCGGCCGCGACGGCTCTTCGGCTCTCTCACCGGCCCGCCTCAACGGGATGTCCGCGGCCGCTCGCCTCGATCTTGCCGCCTCGAACCTGACCGCGGACTCGCTGGTCTCGATCCCGACCGTGGGCCTCGACAAACTCGCGGACTGGCTTCGCGACGCCCGACGCCATACCGACGACGCTCCCGTTCTTGACTTCAGCGCTCCCCTCTCGATCCACGCACAGACCGCGTCCGCGAACCGGCGCCGACTCATTCCCGAAGATGCGCTGGGAACCCTCGCCGCCCTCAGGGCCCGCCTCACCCTTCTCGGCGCTTCGGGGAGTTCGGAGTGGGCGTATGAAGTGGCGGAGCGCGCGAGCTCCGGGGGCCTCGCCGACCGGGCGATCGGGCTCGAGTACGTGAAAGGCGCGGTGCGGCTCCGCAGAGTTGAGGCGGCCGAGGCGACGCTGTCGGCGGCCATCGCTCGGGCTCCGTCGGCTCCGCTTCACGTCACTCAGGCTCTTCTCTACTGGAACACCGGGCGGGCCGACCGCGCGCTTCGGTCCCTGGAAGCCGCCTCCCGTCTCGATCCCCAGGATCCGAGCGCCTACCTGCTCGGCGCGGAGATCCAATCCGGGGCCGGCAATCTGCAAGCCATGCGAAAGCTGATCGCGCGCGTGCTGGCCGTGGATGGCAGGAACGTCGAGGCTCTCGGCCTCGCCGCGGAGGCCGAGCTCAAAGACGGGCGCCTCGAACCCGCGGCGCGCCTCGCCGAGGGAGCCCTGAACATCGACCCCGGGGAGTCGAGAGCCCTCGAGGTTCACGCCCTGGCTCTCGCTCAGCTCGGCCGTCTGGCGGAGGCGCGGAACGCCTTCCTGGCCCTCCTTCGGGCTTCTCCGGAGGCCCCCGTCTCGAGTAACAACTTCGTTTTCTACGAGCTTCAGCAGGGCAACGCCGCGCCCGCGGCCCGCCTCTTCAAAGACGCGGTGGATCTCGATCCCTCGAACCTCGATGGATACCGCGGCCTGAAGGAAGCCGGGACGGTGCTGAAGCGCAGCGATCTGCTTCAATTCGCGGAAAGGGGCATCGCTCGGCTGACGCGCTAAGATGCCGGAATC
>JANNJB010000900.1:0-3981 GCA_031405615.1 Vicinamibacteria bacterium
GCGGATCGTTCTTGAAGGACGACGAGCAGGCCTACGACGTCTTGCTCTCGCGGACGAGGGCATCCAGGGACAGCGGCGGTGGCTCTTGAGCGGAGGCGAGGGCCGAAGTGACCAGCCCCAACAGTCCCGCGACCAGGATGCGGCTACGCCCGAAAAAGGCCCCCACACTCGGCCGATGTCGCGATGGCCTCATTGGCAGGCGTCAGGATCCTTAGCAGCCCTCATGCATCTTTGTCATCCCGGCGAGGTGCTTGTGCGCCCGCTCCGCCAGGGTTGAGACTTTCTTTGCGTCAGGCTGCGCGGAGGCGACTTCGCGCTCCAGCTCCGTGATCTGAGTGTTCATTTCGTTCTGATGGGTTCCCATCTTTTCCATCATTCCGCCCATCTTGGTATGCATCTGAGGGCTCATCCCCTTCATGTGGTCCTGATGGTGCTGCTTCATTTGGTCGAAGCTGCGCCGCATCTCGCTCACCGCCGCCCGGGCAAAGCCGAGGTTGAGAGGACCGGTAGTGGCCGCTTGCTCATGCAAGGCCTTGGCGAAAACGGCCAGATTCTGGTGATAGGCCATGGCCAGAACGTGGTGGGGTTCGCTCGCCATCTTCATGTGGTCGGGCGACATGGGCATCTTGCCCTGCGCCTCAGCGGGCTTCTTCGCGTGGTCCGCGTGCTGAATGGCTCTGGCCATTGCGGGCAGGGCTCCGAGAGTGAGAATGATTGAGACGGTGGCAAGGGTTCGTGTCTGCATTTGGTTTCTTTCCTTCATGGGTAACGGCGGGTGGATTGCGCCGAAGTCAAAACTTAGGTGAAGGCCGACGGGCGCGTCGGTGCGGTGGGACACCGCAAAAACTAACCTCTCCTTAATGTTCGCTGTCTACGATTGAGGCTCAATGAACTTCCCTTCGAGTTCCGCACTTCTTGTCCTTTCTGCCCTTTCTCTCGCGAGCTGCGCGACCGTGCCCCCGCCGGTGACGAAGTCCCCGACCAATCCGGCGAATGCCGCGGCCACGGAAGGCCCGGTGCAGAGGCTGGAAATCTTCGCTCCGCCGGCCGGTTCGCCTCCCCCGGCTATCGGTGCGGCGACACCCGCCATAGCGATGCCCGGCATGGACCACTCAAAGCCCGGCGTCGACCGCTCAAAGATCGATGCGCCTAAGCAGGATGCAGCGGAGACTTACACCTGCGTGATGCACCCGCAAATCTCGGAACCAAAGCCCCGCACGTGCCCCATTTGCGAAATGGCCCTGGTGAAGAAGCCGAAGGAGGAGAAATGAATCGACTTCTCTCCCTCGCGCTGCTCGTGGCCTCTGCGGGAGCCGCCGGGTGCGCCACCGTCGATCCAGGGGCGGCGTTCGTCGACGTCTCGACGATGGTCCGCGAACGATCCGGGCAGGACGCGCGATTCCTCAGGACTCCTGCCGATGCTCAGCAGATCGAGGGTCTGGTTCAGGAGATCCTGCAAACCGAGCTGACCGCGGACGCAGCGGGGCGGGTTGCGTTGATCAACAACCGGGAGCTTCAGGCGAGCCTGCAGGATTTGGGCATCGGTCAGGCCGACCTCGCTCAGGCCAGTCGACTCTCGAACCCTGATGTCCATGGGTTCCTCCGGCTTCCGAGTCGGGAGCCGGGTGGCAGGAACTACGAGGTTTCCCTCGTTCAGAACTTCCTGGACATCCTGATCCGCCCCCTTCGCAAGAACTTCGCGGCCGCTCAGCTCGAGGCGACCAAACTCCGTGTCGGGGACGAGCTGATCCGAACCATGGCGGAAACGAAGAGCGCTTTCTTCACCCTGGCCGCTCGCGAACAACTGGCGGGTCGGCTTCTCCTGATCGTCGATATCGAGCAGACGGCAGCCGCCTTTGCGCGGAGGCAGAGTGAGGCGGGGAACATCAACAATCTGCAACTGCTGAACCACGAAGCGGCGGCGAGCGAGGCGGAGATGGCGCTGGCGCTTACCCGAATCGACGCCCGAAGGGATCGGGAGCGACTGAATCGACTGATGGGTCTTTGGGGCCCGCACCTCGAATGGAAAATGGCGTCTGGCCTCCCGCGGTTGCCGGAGCAGGAAGTCAGCACCGAGCGCCTTGAATCCCTCGCGGTTGCGAACCGCCTTGACATTGAGGCCGCGCGGTGGGGGGTGGAAACCGTGGGTCGAGCGCTCGCCCTTAAACAGAAGACCCGCTATTTCCCGGTGGGAATTGGAGTGGGTGTCCAACACGAGAAGGACACCGATGGGCAGCGCGTGACCGGTCCATCCCTCGGCCTTCAGCTTCCCATCTTCGACACCGGCAAGGCCTCGATCGCCCGCCTGAAGGCGGAGTACGAACGCGCCCAAAGACAACTGGAGGGTCTCGCCATCAACACCCGTTCCGAAGTGCGCGAGGCGCGGGACGCCATGCTGGCCGCGCGGGAGGTCAAAGAACGCTACGAAACCGTGGTGCTGCCTCAGCGCGTGCGCATCCTCGAGGAGACAACGCTTCACTACAACATGATGTTGAAGGGCGTTTACGACCTGCTTCTCGCGAAGCAGGCCGAGGTCATGGCGGAGAGAGGCTACGTCGATGCCTGGCGTGACTATTGGCTCGCCCGGACCGAACTCGAGCGCGCGCTCGGCGGGCGTTTGCCGACGGGCGGAGAGCCGCCCGCAAGCAAGGAAACCGCACAGAAGCAGCCCCAAGGAGAAACGGTTCGATGATGACTCGCCGGAAGTACCTCTCACAGGCCGCGTTGATAGCCGGCGGTACCGCGCTCACTGGTGGCGCGGGTGCGCTTCGCTCGGGCCGGGCCGATGCCGGGGAGCAGCACGAGGGTCACGCCATGCCCGCCCCCAAGGCGACGCCTTCAAGACCGAAAGCACCCGTCAAATCTGGCGGGTCGCGCAAGGGCCTGCCGTACACGCCGGTGGTAACTCCCGATGGTTCGACGCTGCCCTGGGTTATGAAGGACGGCGTGAAGGAGTTTCATCTGATTGTGGAGCCCGTGAAGCGCGAGTTCGCCGATGGGATGACCGTGAACTGTTGGGGTTACAACGGCTCGACTCCGGGGCCGACCATCGAGGCGGTCGAAGGCGATCGGGTCAGGATCCTAGTCACCAACCATCTGCCGGAGCACACGAGCATTCACTGGCATGGCATCTTCCTGCCCGCGGGGATGGATGGCGTGGGCGGACTCAACCAGCCGCACATCAAGCCGGGCGAGACATTCACCTATGAGTTCACGCTGCGCCAGCACGGCACCCACATGTATCACCCGCACGCCGATGAGACCGTGCAGATGGCCATGGGAATGATGGGCTTTTTCATCATCCACCCTCGCGTACCCGAGCGCGTGGTCGAGCGCGATTTCTGCATCCTGCCCCACATGTGGTTCATCGACCCCGGCACCATGACGCCGAACCCGAACATCATGCTCGACTTCAATCTGTTCACGTTCAACAGCCGGAGTTATCCGGGGACGGCGCCTCTGATTTGCAAACTGGGGGACCGGGTTCGGGTCCGTCTCGCGAACCTGAACATGACGAGCCACCCCATCCACATCCACGGCGTTCGCGTGTGGGTCGTGGAGACGGACGGCGGGCAGATTCCCAAGACAGCGTGGTGGCCGGAAACCACGGTCAACGTCATTCCTGGGACCACCCGCGCCTTCGAATTCGTGGCGGATGCGCCGGGAGACTGGGCCTTCCACTGCCACAAGCCGCACCATGCGATGAACGCCATGGGCCACGACATCCCCAACGTGATCGGCGTCGACCAGTCGGGCGTCGAGGAGAAGATCCGCGCCCTCGTGCCCGGGTACATGGCGATGGGGAAAGACGGCATGGCCGAGCATGCGCAGCATGCCGAGCACATGAAGGGTTTGCCCAATACCCTGCCCATGATGACGGGCACCGGCCCCTTCGGCCCCATTGAAATGGGAGGCATGTTCACAGTCGTGAAGGTTCGCGAGAACCTGACCGACTACGACACGGACCCTGGAGACTACGAC
>JANNJB010000901.1:0-6153 GCA_031405615.1 Vicinamibacteria bacterium
CCATGCGTACAAGGGACTGTACGACGAACTCAGCTACTGGGCGCCCACCCAGGGAGACGTCGAGGTCGACTTCCTGTTGCGACGCGGCACGTCCTTCGTCGCCATCGAGGTGAAGACAACGGCGAATCCTGCGTCACTCCACTTCGCGGGCCTGCGAGCGATCGCGGATCTGGCGGGGGTCAAGCGGCGTGTGCTCGTTCACATGGGTGAGCGTGCCTTCAACACCCCTGAGGGGATCGAGGCTCTGCCGGTGATGCAGTTTGCCGAGGAGGTCTTGTCGGGAAAGCTCTGAGAGGCCGCGCTGAACCGGCACTGACGTGCAGGATGTTCACTTGTGCACGACGCCGCCCTTCATCACGAAGCGCACCCTTTCGAGTTCGGTGATGTCGGTGAGCGGGTCCTTGTCCACAGCGATGAGGTCGGCGAAGCGGCCTGGCTGCAGCGTGCCGACACGATCGTCCCACCCGATGGCCTCGGCGGCGATACGTGTAGCGCCAAGGATGGCGGCCATCGGCGCCTGACCCAGGTCCACGCGCAGTTTGAATTCGCGCGCGTTGTCGCCGTGCGGGAAGACGCCGGCATCGGTGGCGAAGGCAATGGGCAGCTTGTGCGCGAGGGCGATGCGGAAGGCCTTCTCCTGCGTGCCCTGCATCGCCTTTTCGCGCTCGACCTGGTGAGCTGGAATGTTGAGCGCCTGGTTGTCCTGCAGGATCGAGTGACCGACGTAGAGCGTGGGTGCAAAGAAGGCGCCCTTCTCCTTGAGCAGGCGCGCGCCTTCTTCGTCGAGCATGCTGCCGTGGTCGATAGTGCGGACGCCCGCCCGCAGGGCCGCCTTGATGCCTTCGGCGCCGTGCGCGTGCGCCGCCACGAACTTGCCCCAGCGCGCGGCCTCCTCGACGGCCACCGCGAGTTCGGCATCCGAGTACTGCTGCGAACCGGGCGGGATGCCCTTCGACATGACGGCGCCCGTGGCCAGGATCTTGATGAAGTCGGCGCCGTTCTTGAGGTTGGTGCGCACGACCCGGCGCACCTCGTCGACGCCGTCGGCGAGGTTCTTCACGATAGGCACGTCCACGTAGATCGAGAACTGGCGCGCGTCGCCAGCGCCCCCGGTGGCCGAGACGTAGTTGCCGGAAGCCAACATCCGCGGCCCCGGAGTCGAGCCCTTGTCGATCGCGTAGCGCAGGTCGATATCGACGTAGGGCCAGGTCGGCCCCATGTCGCGCACGGTGGTGAAACCGGCCATACGCGTGGTGCGGGCGTTGACCGCGCCGTAGATGGCCGCGCGACCGGGTGTGGTGGTGAGGAGGTTGGTCTCCCAGTTCGTGCCCACCTCGTCAGTAAGGTGGGTGTGAAGGTCGATGAGGCCGGGCAGAACGGTGGCGTTGCCGAGGTCGATAACCGTATCCGCGGTCATGCCGGCGGATGGACCCACCCGTTCGATGCGTTCCCCGCGGATGAGCACGCCACCGTTTGCGAGGGGCGCCCCGCCCTGGCCGTCGATGATCCGAGCGGCCTTCACGAGCACGGTGCGCCCGGGGACCGGGCCCCCCGGCGCCTGAGCGAGGGCACTGCTCGAAGCGAAGCAGACGAGGAGGGCAAATATCCGGGCGTTCGTCAATCGCAAGATGGGCCTACCTCTCCGCTTCGATTCTCTCTCTGATTCGCGGTTTCGCACGCACCATTGGCTCAGCCATTGATACCCGGGCTGCTAGAGCCGTTCCAGGCTGTCGGCGATCCGGATCTTGATGAAGGCCTGTCGGGTGACGCCGAGCCGCCGCGCTCTTCGATCGATCTCCTGCAACAGATCGACGGGAAAATCCACGTTGACTCGCTGAACGGCTCGTCCGGGCCGGCGCGCGGCGGCAAGATCCAGATGCGCGGAGAGGTCGACGCCCGCATCGTGCAAGCCGTCCAGGGCCCCGGCGCTCAGGACCTTACTTGCCCGAATAGCGCGTTTCTTCTTCATCTCGTGCCCTCCTTACGGAAATGATGCGAACACGTTCGTCCCGAACCGTGATGAACGCGGACCACAACTGCCGGCCGATCACACCTATGACCTGGATGCGCGGCTCGTTCAGACTTCGCGCCGGAATCTCCAGACGCTCCGGATCAAGCCAGACAGACTGCGCTTCCACGAAATCGATCCCGTGCTTCTTCCGGTTGGACGCCGATTTCGCCGGATCGAACTCGAAGTCCATTTGATATAGAAACTATACCTGATTGCCGCAGTTCGATGCCGCTCAGCGACCCTTCCGGGGGACCCGCGTGTCGCTCATGGCCGCGTGATAGGCGAACGAGGCCACGATCGTGGCATTCTTCATGAGGTCTTCGGGCGGAAGGGTTTCGATGAAATCCAGGTTGGTGTGACCTCCGGTGCCGCCCACCCGGTCCTGCAGGAACTGAAAGCCTGGAAGGCCCACACGGTCGAACGAGACGTGGTCGGTGCTGCCCACACCGAGGGTAGACACCGTGGTCATCCCAAGGTCGTGAAAGGGCTCGGTCCAGGCCGTCATCATGCGCCGCGCCCGCTCGTTGCCCTGCAGGTAGATGCCTCGATACTGCCCGGGGCCGTAGTCCTGATTGAAGTACGCGGAGAGTCTGTCGTAGGCCGCGGTCACGCCCTGTGGACTCTTCGGATCGCCGAAGTGCTTCAGCACGTACTCGCGCGACCCGTGGAGCCCCTGCTCCTCACCCGCCCACAGAGCCACGCGGATGGTCCTTCGGGGAGCCGCTCCCACTGCCTTGAGGATGCGCATGGCCTCAAGCATGACCGCGACCCCCGAGGTATTGTCGCTGGCGTTGGGGCTCGCATGCCAGGTGTCGAAGTGCGCGCCGATCATCACCACTTCGTCCTTCAGGTCCGTACCCGGGATCTCACCGAGGACGTTGCTCGCCTTCTCGACCGCGGTTCCGAGGCGATTGCGAATCTCCACTTCGATCCGGACCGGCACGCCGCGCTCGCAGAGCCGAACCATCCGGTTGTAATGCTCCGGTGTGATGGCCACGATGGGGGGTGAAGCCAGCGACTCGGCTCGTCCCCAGTTGTCGATTTTGGTGCCCGGCCGGGCGAAGCCACGCACCGCGCCCGGCCAACCGCTCTCCGACTGCAGCACCGCGACAACACCCTCCGCCTTGTAGAACGCCATCTTCTCTTCGGGCGTCACCAGGTCGGGATTTGGTTTGGGGGTGGGCGAGGGGGACGGTGTGGCCGCAGGCAACATCGCTCGTTCGATGTCTTTGAGTTCCGCGTCGGTGTAGCGCGACGTTCCCGCCACGAACCGGGCCCGATCCACTACGGCCGGGGGAGTTGAGAGCACCGAAACGCCGCGGAGCCTGCCGCGGTGTTTCTCCAGGTCGCCCCGCGTGCGGATCTCGGCCAGCACGACGGAGGTGGTCTGCTTCCCATCGGTGCCCGGTGTGTGGGACAGCGGATAGCCGACCATGGGCTGGTAGTCCGGTTCGAGCAGATGAAGAGAGACGTACTCGTTGTCCCAGCGGATGCCGTAGTCCATGAACGGTTCGACCACGACGTTCACAAGTCCGAGCTTCTTCATGTGGGACTCGGCCCACGCCTGGGCCCGCGACATGTCGTTCGAGAGGGTCAGCCGGGCGCCGAGAACGTCGGCGATGTAGGCCGCGGTCTCCATGACCGCAGAGCGCTGCAGGCCCTCCTCGCGGATCTTCGCCACCATCTCCCAGTCGACGCGCGGCGCTGCGCCTTCTCCCAAGGCGGTGCTCGCAGCGGGCGCGATCGCGGCCAGGACGAGAAGAACGCCGAGCCAGGGTACTCGAAGGTTTCGGGCCATCGCGGGATCCTACTCTCGCCTCGTCGCGCCGACGGCGCTCAGTACTCCGCGAACATGCGCGCGATCTGAGCGGGATCCTTCGTCTTCGTGAGAGCCAGCATGAGCAGGATCCTCGCCTTCTGAGGGTTGAGGTTGTCGGCGGGCACGATTCCCATCGCGTCGTACTCGCGTTGCGCGATCACGCGCCCATTGCCGGTGCGGTTCGAGCGAACGATCGCCGGCCGAGCGTCGGACGGCAGAGCGAGGATGGGCTTGAGCGACTCGCGCTCGACCGTCGAAATGAGTCCGGCGCCGGTGCCCGCAAACACGATTCCCCGAGCACCCCCGGCCACCAGCGCCTGCGCCATCACCGGGCTCGGCTGCACGTAGGAGTAGAGGATGTCCACCTGGGGAAGGCTCGCAAGCGCACTGACGTCGAACTCGGACCGCGTGGTGTGACGCTTGAGGGAGGCGCGGTAGAGAACGACCGCATCGGCATCGACGTATCCGAGCAGTCCGAGCTCGGGCGCTCTGAAAGTCTCAACCCTGTAGGTGTTGGTCTTGGTGACATCGCGCGCGCCGTTGATCTCGTCGTTCAGCACCACGAGGACGCCCTTGCCCCGCGCTTCCATCGACACCGCGGTGCGCACGGCGTTGAGGAGATTGAGGGGGCCATCTGCGCTGATCGCGGTGGCCGGCCGCATCGACCCCACGAGCACCACCGGCCGATCGTGCTTCACGGTGAGGTTGAGGAAATAGGCGGTCTCTTCGAGGGTGTTGGTCCCGTGAGTGATCACCACCCCAGCGGTCAGAGGATCGCTCTCGAAGATGGCGTTGATGCGTTTCGCCAGGGTCAGCCAGTGAGCGACCGTGATGTCGGTGCTGCTCACGTTCGCGATCTGTTCGACCTTCACCCGCGCGATCTGGCGGATCTCCGGGACCGCGTTCACGAGTTCTTCACCGAGGAACGCGCCCGACCGGTAGTCGGCAAGACTGGTGGAAGTGGCGCCGCGGCCGGAGATGGTGCCGCCCGTGGAGAGGACCCACACGAGGGGGAGTTCCGAGGCTGTTTGCGCCGAGGCCGGCAAGACCGGCCACAGCGCTGCGGCCAGGAACACCAGACCCGCCCGATGGATCAGAGCCACTTCGCCTTCTTGAACCGGTAGACGAGATAGGCATCCACCAACACCATCAGGCCGATCGCAAAGGGATACCCCCAGGCCCAGCGCAACTCCGGCATCTTGTCGAAGTTCATCCCGTAAACGCCCGCGATCATGGTGGGAACCGCGGCGAGCGCCGCGTAGGCGGCGAGTTTCTTCGTGACCTCCGTCTCCTGCATCGTGATGAGGGAGAGGTTCACCGAGATGACGGTGGTGACCATGTCGCGCAGGCTGTCGATACTCTGCTTGAGGCGCAGGAGATGGTCGTAGACGTCGCGGAAGTACTCGTCGAGGCCGGCGCAGATGGGCGGCACGCGGCCGCCGTGCAGTTTCCCGGCGACTTCGAGGAGCGGGCCGGTGGCGCGGTCGAGCACCATGAGTTTTCGCTTCAATCCGTAAAGGGCCTCGATGTTCTCGCGCGTGCTCTGACCGGAGAAGATCCTCTCCTCGATCTCGTCGATCTCCTCGGTCAGGGCATCGAGAACCGGGAAATAGCGATCGACCACGGCATCCATCAAGGCATAGAGAACGTAGGCAGGGCCGTGCTGGAGGAGTTCCGGCTCCAGTTCGGAGCGCTGCCGGACATCCGCGAAGCCGTGCAGAGCGTCGCGCCGCACCGACACCACGTAGTTGTGGCCCACGAAGATCGCCACCTCGCCGGTGGTCAACTCGTGCTCGACGGGCTCGACGATCTGGAGAACGACGAAAAGCGCCGCGCCGTACTCGTCCATCTTCGGCCGCTGATGACCGTGCTGGGCATCCTCAACCGCGAGTTCATGCAGGTCGAACTCTTCCTGGATGACCTCGAGTTCCTGCGGCTCGGGATCCTTGAGCGCCACCCACACGAAACAGTCCGGCTGGACGGTGTACTGCCGGATCTCGGCGAGCGAGATGTCCGCGAGTTTTTTGCCCTTCCGATAGGCCGCGCAGTTGATGAGCATGTAGAGGCGGGCGGAGGATAGCCCGAACCGCGCCCACAGTGGTCACCCCGTCCGGCTGCTTGGCGTTCGGAAGTAGTCTTGTCGGCGACGCAATGAGTCCCTCACCCAAAAACGAAGTCCTCGAAAAGCCCCGAACGGTCAAGAAGGAGAAGAAGACCCCTCCCTATCGCGTTCTGCTCATGAACGACGACTACACCCCCATGGAGTTCGTGGTCGAAGTCCTGATGGAGATCTTCGGAAAAGGCGAGGCGGAGGCGGTACACA
>JANNJB010000902.1:0-8423 GCA_031405615.1 Vicinamibacteria bacterium
CGCACGCGCTTGACGCTGACGCCGACGCTCTCGGCCGCCTCCGGGTGGTCTCCCGCTGCTCTCACGCGGAGGTGCCGCAGGCGCAGCAGGGCCTCGAGCACCTGGATGCGGCTCTTCGACAGGCCCTGGGTCTCGAGTAGGGCGGTGATCCGGAAGCGGTAGTGCCCCTTCATCTCCTCGTAGAGCTTGCGTTGTTCGACGCCGAGTTCGCAGTAGAGCGTCTCTTCGAACTTGGGCGGCAGGTCGGGAAGCACGTCTTCCTTACGACGCCTGAGGACATAGGGCCTCAAACCCCGCGCCAGGATCTCGCGCTCGGGCCCCGTCGCCTTGTCGCTCGCGAGTTCGGTGAGGGCCACCGAGCCGGCGGCGAGGCTCGGGTTCAGGAACGAGAAGATCGATATGAGTTCCGACATCCGGTTTTCGACCGGCGTGCCGGAAAGGGCCAGTCGGTGTTTCGACCGGATCAGGCGCGCGGCGCGGGCCGATTCGGTGGTTGCGTTCTTGATGGCCTGGGCTTCGTCGAGGATCGCGTAGTCGAACGTGGTGGACTGCCATCGCATGACGTCGGACCGGAGCGTCCCGTAAGTGGAGAGGACCACGTCCCATTCGTCGAAAGGACCATGCGAACGAAGCGCGCTCGTGTGATCCTTGACCTTGAGTTCGGGGGTGAAGCGCGCGGCCTCCTGCTTCCAGTTGAAGACGAGGGATCGCGGAACGACCACGAGCGAGGGGCCGATCTTCTCGCCCGCGAGGCGCTTGAGGCGGCGGTCCTCGAGCAGGGCGAGGACCTGGATCGTCTTGCCGAGGCCCATGTCGTCAGCCAGACAGCCGCCGAAACCGAAGTCCTGGAGGAAGTGCATCCAGCCGAGACCCTCACGCTGATACGGACGCAGTGTGCCCTTGAATGTGGCCGGCTCCATCCGCGGCTCGATCCGCTCGAAGGTCTTGAGCGCTTCGCGCGCGGTCTTGAAAGCTGTGTCCAGCTCGACGTCGGTTTCACCGGCCAGGATCGCCTCGAGGAGCGCCACCTGGCTCTTGGCGAAGCGGATCCCGTCTTCCTCCTCCTCGCCAAGCCGAACCAGGCGGCCGTAGCGTGCGACCAGGCGCTCGGGAATAAGCCCCTGCGATCCATCGGCCAGGGTCAGCACGGTTTCGCCCCGGCGGAGCGCCTTGAGGAGCGCCGGCCAGGGCACCACCTCGTGGCCGAAGTCGAGGCCCCCCTTGAGGTCGAACCAGTCGACGCCTGAAGACACGCGGAAACGAAGGCCCAGGTCGCGCTTCAGTTCACGTTCGCGCAGGAGGACGCGGAAACCTTCGTCGCCCAGGCGCGGGAGCAGAGCCGTAACCTCGGCGCTTTCGACGTAGAAGCCCTTGCCGTCGCGGGACACCGAGACACCGAGATCGAGGAGCTTGCCGCGAAGATCGCGTTCAACCGCCTCGTTGCGGGTGATGATCCTCTTGCCGGTGTGGTCGAGAACGCCCTTGCGCAGCGAGCGCGCCTCGATCAGCTCGCCGCCATATTCGAAGAGGAGTTCGAGGGGAACGTCCGCCTCATCGCCTTGCCGGGGCAACCGTTTCAGGCGCACCAGGGCAGAGGGCGTGCCCATGACCCGGTCAATCCCGAGGTCTTCGGGCAGATCGATCTCCATGCCATTCGGCAGCTCCGCGATCTCACGAAGCAGGCGGTCCTGATGACGGCGCGGGGCCTCGATGGCGCCTCGCCTCACCAGATCGTCGACCCAGGGGAAATGTTCGGCCGGCTCGAGTTTCGCCACCGAGTTGCGGAACACCACGATGCCGCCGCGGGTGACGAGGTCGACTTCGGTCATCTTCACGCGCTCCTCGCCCCGGACGAGTTCGCCCGAAAGGGAGAAGGAGGCGACCGAAGCCCCGACCTGCAGGCGAAGCGCGAAGGGCGAACCGTCGTCTATTCCGAGGAACGAAGTGGCTTCTTCGCGCTCGGGCGGATGACGCAGGACGAGCCTTCCCGTTTCGGCCATCAAGGAGAGGGCGAGCCACTGGATCTCGGGCGCCACGCGGTAGCGCGCGGCCACGCGATGCACATCGTGGAGCCGGAAACTCGAAGCGAGGTCGGCGTCCCGGTCGGCGCCGGACAACATCATCAGAATTCGGCGATCCGCGGGATTGTGGAGGTCGGAGGCCAGGCCGCGCCAGGGGCGCGCGAATTTGATGCGTCCCCACTCGCGGTCCCGCTTCATCTCGCGGTGCGCGATGATGAGGACGAGACCGCCATCGCTCGAGGCCGAGGCCGCGGCGTCGATGGCGTAGAGGATCTCCGTGGGCGGCGCATCCTCGTGCGCCGCATCCGACTCACGAACCGCCGGTTGCGCCTGGGACTTGAGGGTCGCGAGGCGGAAACGCCAGTCGACCGAGGGAAGCCGGCCCGAACCGTCCTCCTCGTCGATCTCGTCGAACGAGTCGGAGCCCGCATGCTTCGCCGCGTTCAGTCCCTCGATCACCACGTGCGTCCGATGCGGGACAATTTCGCGGCCGTCTTCCACCTCATCGAGCGGGCGAGGGCCGGTCTTTTCCGGCTGGCCGAATCCGTGGCCCCGAGCCGCCAGCATCGACGCCAGCACGTGGGCGCAGGCTCCCGACTTGCCGTCGGGGCACGTGCACGAAATCTGGAACCGGTCGGCCCGGCGTTTGATGACGACGCGCTCGGTGTTCGTGTCCTTGACCGAAGTGGTGAGGAACGTATCCTCGATGGCCAGGACCTCGACGCGGCCGGAGGCAAAAAGCCGCTGAGCCTCGTCGCGCACTTCCGGAGTGAAGACTTCTGAGAACGCCTTGATCATCGAGAGTTCCGGAACGCCAGACGGGCTTTGGGCATCCGGGTAGTTTAGCGACCTGTGCCCGTTCCCCGCGAATCAGTCGGGTCATCGTCGGGACGTAGTGGAGAATGGGCCACAGGAAAGGCATGAAGGCACGCACCGCGGGCATCAGCAGGGTCTTATGGCAGATCCTTTTTCTGAATGTGATCGTCGCCGCGGCCAAGGCCGCCTGGGGGGTCATCAGCGGTTCCACCGCCATGCTCGCGGACGGGATCCACTCCTTCACCGACGGCTCGGGAAACATCGTGGCGCTCATCGCCATGAAGGCGGCCACCAAGCCCCCGGACGAGGACCACCCCTACGGCCATCACAAGTACGAGTCGTTCGCGAGCGCCGCCATCGGCCTCATGCTCTGCTTCGCCGCGTTCCGGGTGGTGAGCGGTTCGGTCAAGGCCCTCACCGCCTTCGCGCAGACCGGGGTTCATCCCAGAGTCGAGGTCACGGCCATTTCCTTCGCGGTCATGCTCATCACCCTCGGCATCAACATCTTCGTGGTGTGGTACGAGACCCGCCGCGGAAGAGAACTCGGGAGCGACGTCCTGCAGGCCGACGCCCGACACACGCTGTCGGACGTCTGGGTGACCCTCGGAGTCATCGTCTCTCTCATCCTGGTGAAAGCCGGCGTCCCCATCGCGGACCCGATCGTCGGCCTGTTCGTGGCCATCGCCATTCTCTGGGCCGCCATCCAGGTATTCAAGGGCGCGCACACCACCTTCTCGGACCAGCAACGACTCGACCCCAGGGACGTGGCGAAGGAGGTCCTGGCCTTCGAGGGCGTGAGGGGCTGTCACAACATCAGGTCCCGAGGGACGGGCGCCATCATCCACATGGACATGAGCATCCTCGTGGATCCGGCCATGACTGTCGAACGGGGACACGCCATCGCCCGTGACCTGGAACGGCGCCTATGCAGCGCCTACGAGGGCCTCGCGGATGTCGTCATCCATGTCGAACCGGACGACGAAGATCAGCGAAGCCGATCCGCTACGTAGCCGCGAGCCTGGACCCTTAGAGCGCGCCCGCGCCCATCAGGGCCAGCAGCACCCCGCCCGCCACCACGCTCGCGATCTGCCCGGCGGCGTTGGCGCCCATGGCGTGCATCAGAAGGAAGTTCTCGAAGTCGTCTTCCTGGGCCACCCTCTGCACCACCCGCGCCGCCATGGGGAAAGCGGAGATGCCGGCAGCGCCGATGAGCGGATTGACCTTGCCTCCGCTGAGCCTGTTGAGCAGCTTCGCGAACAGCACACCGGCCATGGCGTCGACCGCGAAGGCCACGATTCCGAGCACGAGGATCGCGAGGGTTCGGGGCTTGAGGAACTCCGCGCCCACCATGGTGGAGCCAATGGCGAGGCCGAGGAACAGGGTCACGGTGTTGGCGATCTCCTGGGCCGACGCTTTGGTCAGCCGCTCCACCGCACCCGATTCCTTCATCAGATTCCCGAGCATCAGCATGCCGATCAGGGGCGTCGCGAAGGGCACGAGCGTCCCCACCACCAGCGTCACCACGATCGGAAAGAGAATGCGCGTGCGTCGGCTGAGCGTGCGCTGGCTGTAGGGCATGCGGATCAGGCGTTCCTCTTTGGTGGTGAGACGCCTCATTATCGGCGGCAGGATGATGGGCACGAGGGACATGTAGCTGTACGCGGCCACCGTGATGGGTCCGAGCAGGTGCGGCGCCAGAAGTCCGCTCACGTAGATCGATGTCGGTCCGTCGATGGCGCCGATGATGCCGATCGAAGCGGCCTCGGGTCGGGTGAAACCGAGCAGCAGGGCCGCGATCAGCGTTAGGAAAATGCCGAACTGTCCCGCCGCGCCCAGGAGCACCAGGCGCGGGTTCTCGATCAGCGGCCCGAAGTCCGTGAGCGCGCCAATGCCGATGAAGATCAGCAGCGGGAACAGTTCGTTCCGAATGCCCATGTCGTACAGGACTCGCAGCATGCCGTCTTCGGCGATCAGCGGGGACAGCGGCAGGTTGGCGAGCATGCACCCGGCGCCGATGGGCAACAGCAGCAGCGGCTCGTAGCCCTTCTCGATGCCCAGGTACAAAAGCACCAGGGCCAGGCCGATCATGACCATGGACGGCACCGTCACATGCGAGAGGCCCTGCAGCAACAGGCCGAGGGTATCGGAGCCCATCATGCCACCTCAGGCCTGGTAGCGGACGAGGGCGTCGCCATGGCCCACCGCCTGCCCGGCTTCGACGCAAACCTCAAGGATCGTGGCCGCGCGCGGAGCGCGGATGAGATTGTGCATCTTCATCGCATCGAGGACGGCTATCCGCTGACCGCGCTCGACCACGTCACCCGCCTTGACGAAGATCTCCAGGATCACACCCGGCATGGGCGCGCTCAGAGTCGCTGCTCCCGCATCCGCGGCCGGGGCATCCACCGCGCGTCGCCTGGGCGCGGCAGGACTCCTGGCCGGCCGGGCCGGTGTTGTGGATGGACGAGTCGGGTCGACCGGGGACTGGTAACCCGGAGTGATCGTGGCCTCGGGCAGATCCTCATCTCCGGACAGCGTGACTTCATAGCGCTCGTCGCCAACAATTACCTCGAAACTGTCGGCCGTGAGTTCCTGCACATCGATGACGAAGTCCCGACCGCCTAGACCCAGGTTGTAGCGCCGCATTATTTGTACCCCCGTCGCCAGCCGAAGTTCTGCCTGGCCCGGCCGGCCCCGACCCAGCGCGATGCGTAGAGCAGGCTGCCCGGCCAGTAGCTGCGCATGGCCGGCGCGGCCTCACGGCGGCGCTGGGCGCGATGGGTGAGGGTCGCGACGAGGATGGCGGCGACGGTTTCCCCGTCGAGCCCGAGCGGCATTTCGGGTTCGGGCGATAGGGGCGGCAGGGGGGTGGCCGCGGGGGCCGGGGAATCAAGGGGCTTGTCCAGGCGCAAGGCGAGTGTGAGCAACCCCCACATGAGGGCGAGCAGGCCGAACACCAGACCCATGCCGAGAACGGTTGTCTGAAGGCCCCAGAGAAGGTTGTCCATGGTGAGCGCTTCTAGGTCGGGGACAGGCCGTGCTTCTTGGGCGGCGTCTGCTGCACCTTGGTGCGCAATACCTCAAGGGCGCGCGCAAGGCGCGGCCGCGTCTCGCGCGGCTCGATGATCTCGTCGATCTGGCCGACGTCGGCGGCCCGGTAGGGGTTGAAGAACTGCGCCCGGTAGTCGGCGACGAGCTCGGCGGTGCGCGCCGCAGGATCGGCCGCGTTCTTCACGTCCTCGCGGTACAAGACGCGCACCGCGGGCTCGGCTCCCATGACCGCGATCTGCGCGGTAGGCCAGGCGAAGGCGAGGTCGGTGCGCATCTGCTTGGCCCCCATCGCGACGTAGGCGCCGCCCATGGCCTTGCGGGTCACGATCGAGATCTTCGGCACCGTTGCCTCGCAATAGGCGTAGATGATCTTGGCCCCATGGCGGATGACGCCGCCATATTCCTCCCGGGCGCCGGGCAGGAAGCCCGGGCAGTCGACGAAGGTGATGATGGGAATGTTGAAGGCGTCGCACAGGCGGATGAACCGCGAGATCTTGTCGCTCGCGTCGATGTTGAGCGCGCCCGACATGAAAGCCGGCTGATTCGCCACCACACCCACCGAGTAGCCGTCGAGGCGCACGAAACCGACCACCGCGTTTTCGGCGTAGGCGGGTTGGATCTCGAGGAAGCTGTCGTGGTCGAACACCGCGGTGATCACGTCGCGGATGTCGTAAGGCTCGTTCTCGTCGTTCGGGATCATCGAGTTGAGCGCTTCGTCCATGCGGTTCGTCGGGTCGTCGGGACGGATCTGCGGCGGATCCTCGTTGTTGTTCTGCGGCAGGTAGCTGAGCAGCAGCTTCGCCAGGGAGAGGCCCGCCACCTCGGTGGGGGCGGAGAGATGAGCGACACCGCTGCGCGCGGTATGGACCTCGACGCCGCCGAGGGTCTGCGCTGTGACCTCCTCGCCGGTGACCGCGCTGATCACATCGGGTCCGGTCAGGAACATGGTGCTCTCCCCGGCCATGATGATGAAGTCGGTCAGGGCGGGCGAATAGACGGCGCCCCCGGCGCACGGGCCGAGAATGATGGAGATCTGCGGGATCACGCCCGAGGCCATGACGTTGCGGACGAACACCTCGCCATAAGCGGCGAGGCTCCGCACGCCCTCCTGGATGCGCGCGCCGCCGGAGTCGTTCAGCCCGATGAGGGGTATGCCGCTTTCGAGGGCCAGGTCCTGGAGGCGGCTGATCTTCTGCGCCTGCACTTCGGAGAACGAGCCGCCGAGGACGGTGAAATCCTGAGCGAAGACGGCCACGCGCCTTCCGCTGATTTTGCCGAAACCGGTGACGATGCCGTCGCCTGGAAAACGCTGCTTGTCGAGACCGAAGGCGCTCACGTTGTGGGTGGCAAGCGCCCCGAATTCCTGGAAAGATCCGTCGTCGAGCAACAGGGAGAGGCGTTCGCGCGCGGTCAGCTTGCCCCGGGCGTGCTGTTGTTCGATGCGTTTGACGCCGCCGCCGAGAACCGCCCGGCTGCGCATTTCGCGCAGGGTCTGCAGATGGTCATTCGTCTTTCCACCCATGCTTCGCTCCGTTCGTATCGGGGCCAAGGTACCAGATGGCCTTCCTCGCGGAAATGAGTCATTTGCCTCCGGCGCCGGCCGCGCTAGGCGCGCCACCGCACCGAAGAGTTCCCCAGGCGGAGCTACCGTGAGGGTATGGAACGACGATTGTCCACACTCTCCTCCCGGGCCGCCTGGCTGTTCGCCTCCATGATTCTGGCCGGATGCTCGGCTGACCCAGGCACAAAACAGACAGTGGTGGATACCACCCAGACCCCCGCCGCGACGATTCAGGCCACGACGACGACTCCCGAGCCCGCGGCGTCACCGACGGAACCGTCGGCTCCGAAAGCGACTCGTCTGGAAACCTCCTCCCCTGTGCCAAAGTCGGCGCCGATATCGGTCACGTCCTCGTCGCCCGTCGCGGCGTCTCCGGTTGAGCCAGCCATCGTGGAGTCCGTCAAGGCTGAGGCCGCCACACCGAAGCCAACCGCGAAGGAAGCGACGACACCCCACGTTGCGCCCACGAAGGCCGCCGTCGCGACCACTGCGGACCCCGGGGGTGTTGTCGAGGTTAAGGCCACAAAAGCGGGCCTCACCCGGATCGGGGCGGTCAAGTGCAAACTCTGCCACCAGGTCCAGTTCGCCTCCTGGAGCAAGACCGCTCACGCCACCCGCGTACCGCCCCTCGACTGCGAGAGCTGCCACGGCGCGGGCAGTGAGTACAAAACCCTCGCGATCATGAAGGACCCGAAGAAGGCCCGGGCCGCCGGGATGGTGAATCCCGAGGCCGCGTTCTGCGCCAGGTGTCACACAAGCGGCGTGACCGTTGACTTCCTGAAGAAGGCCCACGCGCACAAAGCCGGGGCCTGAAGCGGAATTGATATCCGAATCAAGCGTCTGATCGAGAGAGTTCACGGGCTCCACCACCTTCTTCGGCTCAACTTTCGACACCGGCTCGGTCTTTCGTCCAGATTCACCCTGCAGCCGCGCAAGTTCTGCCCGGCGCAGTTCCGCGGCCTTCGCTTCCGCCT
>JANNJB010000903.1:0-1525 GCA_031405615.1 Vicinamibacteria bacterium
CTGCCCCTACTAAACGACCGCACTCTCGAGCAGCCGGAACGTCCCCGCGGCCGCGTCCATCTCGGCCGCGATGCCCTCGGGCACCGTGAACTGCTTGTCGATATGGCCGATCATCGCGCCGCGGTACGTGGGCACGCCGAGCGGCTTGATGTGGTCTTCGAGCACTTCTTCGAGGGTGAGGGAACCGTAACCGCCGCTGTCGGGGTCGCAGTCGGTGCACTGGCCCCAGATGAAGCCCTTGATCTTCGACAGGAGACCGGCGAGCTTGAGATGCGTGAGCATCCGATCCACCCGATAGACGGCCTCGTGAACGTCCTCGAGAAAGAGGATCTTGCCGGTGAAGTCTGGCAGGTACGGCGTGCCCACCAGATGCGCGAGGACGGTGAGATTGCCGCCCAAGAGCCGCCCCTCGGCCTTGCCCGGACGGATCGTCTGCGTGCGATTGCCGACCGGAACGATGCGTCCTTTGAAGTCCGGCTCGTTGACGAACTGCGCGGACTCGCCGTCCATCGTGATCCGCTTGAACCAGCTGGCCGACAACTCGTTCCACGCCGAGAAACCGGTGGGCGCGTGGACGGTAACAAGGCCGGTCTTCGCGGGAATAGCCATGTGCAGAGCCGTGATGTCGGAGTAGCCGAACAGGACCTTCGGGTTCTTCGCTATGGTTTCGAAGTTGAGAAACGGGAGAAGACGCGCGGCGCCCCAACCGCCCCTCACCGCGCAGATGCCCTGAACGGAAGTGTCGGCAAAGAAGGTGTTGATGTCTTTGGCGCGGTCTTCATCTTTCCCCGCGAGGTAGCCGTAGCGGTCGAGGGCGTGCGCGCCGACCTTCACGTTGAAGCCGACCGCCTTGAGATTGTCGATGGCGATCTCCAGATCCATCTTCTGGAAGGTGGCGGAGGAAGGATGGATGAGGCCGAGTGTGTCGCCGGGCTTGAGACGTGGGGGCTTGACGATGACCGGGCCAGTTCTGGGCTGAGGCTGTGCCTCGCCCGCTGACGCTCCAGCAGCAAGAGCCGCCAAAGTGGCGGCTCCGGTGCTGGCGATGAATTGTCGACGATCGCTCATTCGGTTTGGTTTCTCCAGGGACCGAATCATCGCATTGCAGTGTCCGCTATCGGACGAAGCGGACACTTGTGGCCCGCGCGGGCTGTCAGATTCCTGCGGTTTCGGTTAGGCGGCTTCGTTCGAGGACGAGTGATCGGCCCCCTCGTCCTTGACCCGTCTCAAGCCGAAGCGCTTCATCTTCTCGGAGAGGGTCGAAGGCAGGAGACCCAACGAGGACGCGGCCCGGCGCTGATTCCAGTGCGCAAGCTCGAGCGCCATCAGGACGATCTTGCGCTCATAGTCTTCGACCATTTCCTTGAGGGGGCGACGGTCGGGGAAGAGAAAACCTGGATTCGTCTCAAGCATGGGACAGTCCTCGCAAAAAAGGGAAGAAACGCTCTTGCCAGATAAGACGCAACCTGCGGTTCATTGGTTCCCGAAAGAATTGAAATCAATCGGGTTCAAGATCGCGAACGCG
>JANNJB010000904.1:0-1844 GCA_031405615.1 Vicinamibacteria bacterium
GTCAAGATCGCCGGGGGTTTCGCCGTCGTGGCCGAAGCGAGAGGGTTTACGTTCAAGCGGTCGGAACTCAAGTGGCAAGCCAGGGAAACGGGTGCTTTGAGCGCGGTCGAAAAGGCGCTGCTGGCCTCGATCGTGACCCAGCTCGAGATCCCCCAGTTCACGCCGGGATTCTGGACCGCCCGGGCCGGTCTCGCCTTCCGGTTTTAGGAAGTCGCGAGCGAGGGATCGCCGCAGTTGCAGTTCGGCTCGTGTACCAGGTAGTCGGGGCAATCAGACATCGCCAGCGGCTTGATCTTTCTGATGTCCCGCAGCGCGCCGCGCACGATGGCACGAATGGGCTTGAGGGTCGGGGCATTCCCGACATAACGCTCGATCATCGCGGTTTCGAGCGCGTTGGTGAGCATGCGGATCGTGGCGAGGCCCGCCGCGTCGCCGCGGGGCGCCAGTCCTCGCTCGTCGATCGTCTTCCGTTTTTTGCCTGCCATGATTCCTGCGACCTCCGTGCGGCCGTTTCAGGGCCGATCCAGGCGGATGATACCCAGATCCTTGTTGCGCAACTGCTGTGAGTAGACCAGGGTGCTCGAAGCGAGGACGGAAACCGGCGAGAAGCCGATTCCCTGTATGCCATTCGCGGTTGCCATGGTCTCGGCGCGCGTATCAAGGTCCTTCAAGAAGATATTCTCGACCCCGCGGTCATCGAGGCGGGAGTACGCGACCGCCCTCAAACCAGGCACGAGCCGAAGCGTGTCGGGTCGTGCGGCCAGGTCGAAAAGCGTTTTTACTGCTCCCCCTTCGAGTGAAAGCACCTTCACGAAATCCTCTTGAGCCGCCGGCTGGTGCGTCACGATCAACGCGCGGCCCAGCGTTCCGAGGAGAGCGAGCGTTCCGGTTGGCGCGGTAAAACGGACGGCATTTCTCGACGCGTGAAACTCCCGAATGCTGGCGCCGGGCTTGCCCCGTGTCGAGTGGACATAGAACACGCCGGATCCATCCGCGTTCGGGACCAGGGTCGAGATCATTTCCCCGGGCTCCAGTTTCAAGACCTCCACCGGGGCTGTCCCACTCGATGGATCGAGGCGAACGATCCGTGTCCCCTGTTCGCGCGGTCCCTGCGCGAACCAGATCTCGTTGCGCGTCGACCATTGCACGTCGCGGGTGCTGAAATACCAGGGGAAGGCCTTGAACGTGCGCGACGAGAGGGGCATCTCCGCAATCTGTCGGGAGTGGGCGCTTTCGACGTTGAGCAGGTGCAGGTGCGGCGTGGCGCTGCTTCCCCCAGGGAGAAGGTAGGCGAGCCATTTCCCGTTTGGCGAAAGAAGGGGATTCCAGCCTTCGCGAAGGGCCACCCGTGGCTCGGCCAGCTGCCCCTCGTTCAGGAAACCGCGAAAGATCGAACTGAGCGTCCACGGGTAACTGGAGGCGGGCGAGACCCGGGCGAAGGCCACGTGCCCCTCTGAGGAGAGGGTGGGCGTGATGTCCCGCTTGTTCTCGGCGGTGAGCTGGTGGCGGCGGCCGGTCCGCGGATCGAAGGAGAAGAGGGCGGCGGTCTCGAGAACCTCGCTGAAGACCAGCGTGTTCCCGTCCGCGGAAACGCTCTCCATGAATTCGCGATTGGATCCGAACGTGATCTGACGCGGTTCGCGGCCAGGCCTTTCCATCAGCCACAGATCCTCCTGTCCGCTCCGGTTGGACTCGAAGAAGAGACGGCCACGGCCAGAGGCGTCGGACAGGAAGGGGGAACCGTCCATGAAGGCGCCCTGGGTCACCGGGCGGGACTCTCCTCCAAGCGGCTGGAGCCAGATGAAGGCCGCCGCGTCGTTCTCGATCGCGCCGTAGGCCAGGGC
>JANNJB010000905.1:0-9451 GCA_031405615.1 Vicinamibacteria bacterium
TCATTTGCCTTATCCTATGCGCAACCCAGGGCGTGCATGATTCCTTTCAATCCCAGTTCTGACCCCGAGAAGCCAGGTTCCTCCGAACCTCCGTCCCTGCTTCCTCTCGAAACCCTGGCGCCGTCGTCTCTCCCGCCCGAGAGTGCCCCCGGGCCGGTCGAGGAATCGGATACCCGGGACTACCCGAAGAAGGATAAGGACAAAGAGAAGTCGAAGGACAAGGAGAAAGACAAGGGCAAAAAGCGCAAGGGGGAAACCAAGCGCGCCGCCCCGTGGCAGCGCTACAAGGCGCTGCACGACACGCTGAAGGAGTCGCAGGACCTTGTGGACCTTGCCGACCATAAGGCCCGCTTCGCGCTCATCATCATGGGCGCCCTCAACGCGGCGATCATCATCCTCGGCTCCCGCTCCGACCTCCTCGCGAGTCTGCCCACCAACCTGAAACTGTGGCTGTACGTGTACTTCGGCGTCTACGCCACCATCGCGATCTACTTTCTGGTGCAGGCGATCGAGTCTCTCCGCCCCCGCAGCGTGCCTGATCAGGCGATCAAGGGGACGGTTTCCGAGAAGGAAGAAAGCCTGGGCCTTCGTTTTTTCGTCGACGCTTTGCGCTACGACCTGCCGACCTACCAGCGCGCCTGGCAGTCCGTGCGGGTGAGCCAGCTCAACGCCGAACTCGCCACCCAGCTTCACACCCTGGCCACCATCAACAAAGCGAAGTACAACGCGGTGGCGAAGCTGTATCTCGGCCTGCAGGCGATCACGGTGCTGACCGCGGGGCTCTTGATCGCCCTTGCCGTGGCGGCGTGGGTCGAGCACAAAACGGCGACCATGGCCCCGCCGGCCCTCGTCTCGCAGCCCGCGCCGGCCTCGGCTTCAGACGCGATGCCGAAGATCAAGGGCGGAAAACCGAAGAAGGGCGGATGGGCCATCCTCGGCGAGCCCGAGCGCTTCATAGCACCTGGCGTGAAGGAACCGTCGGGCGTCGCTTTCTCTCCCGCTCGCGGCACGCTCTTCGTGGTCGGCGACGAGGGGTCGCTGGTCGAGATCGATCCTTCCGGCAAGCTCGTGGCCCGGCTCCCGATGGGCGGGAATCTCGAGGACGTGGCTTTGCACACGCCCTCGGGCCGGCTCGTGCTGCTCTCGGAGAAGAAGGGCGAGCTGATCGTGTTCGACCCCGCCTCCGGCCAGAAGACCGGGAAGTTCAAGATCGATGCGGAGGCGCTGCTGGGCGAGAAGGGCGTCGACCGCAATCAGGGGTTCGAGGGCCTGGCCTTCCGGCCCGAGGCCGGTCGCCCGGGCGGCGGCGTCTTCTATCTCGTGCATCAGAGGTCCCCGGCGCTCATGGTCGCCATCGCTTTCGATCCGACGGGGCCGTCGGGATCACTCGGCGCCGAAGCAGTGATCCGTCGTTCGAAGGTCGGGGACCGCGAGGATCTGACCGCCGTGACCTACGACGCGACGCTTGACCGCCTCTTCGTGATCGCCGATTCGAAGGATCGGATCGCGATGATCGGCGTCTCGGGTGATGAAGAAGCCGAGATCGTCCTGCCCGGAGTGCAGCAGGAAGGGCTAACCTTCGACTCAACTGGAAACCTCTGGATCGCGGATGACCGGGCCGGGCTGCTGCTGTTCCGGGGCGCCCGCGGGAAGATCGGCGCCGAGATGAAGTCGGTAACGCCACAGATTTGATGGGAGATGCGAGTGAGCAAAGTCTGGTCGAGACCTACGGTGGGCGCGGTTGCGCTGTTGTTGATGGCGCTTTCTTCGCCCGGCGCTTTCGCCAGCGGCGACGCCGCCATCCAGACCGGCCCCTCCCCCGAAAAGCCCGCCGATGCCGTGAAGGAAGGCTGGCATCGGGAAGGTCTTGGTTTCAAGAACGGGAAGTCGAAGATCGAACTCGCGGGCTACGCGCAAGGCGACTTCCGGCGTTTCGACTGGGAACCCCAGGAGACGGACCTTGGACCCCTCCGCGCGGAGGAAAGCGAACTCGCGCGGCTGCGCATCGGCCTCAAGGCGGAGTTTGGTCGGCTCTTCTTCGAGTTCGTGGCCGACCCTCGGAGTTCGCGGGCCGGAGATCGCCTCAAGGATGCGACCGTCGGTTACACCTTCTCGAAGAAGGCCGTTCTCCTCGTCGGACATTTCAAACCCGAGGTGAGCCCCGAATTCCTCACGTCAGCCTCGCGAACCGACTTCATCGACCGCTCGATGGCCGCGGATCGCCTCGCCCCGGATCGGGAGTGGGGCGCCGCCATCAGCGGTGAGGCGGGGAAGTTCTGGTACGGCGTCGGGGGTTTCGTCGGCGACGGGTCGTCGGTTGCCCAGAGTGCTGAAGCCTCGGGGGCCGCCAGGGTCACGTACGAAGCCGTCAAGGGTCTTGTCCTCGGCGGCTCGTTCATGCAGGGCAAGGTCGAGCCCGATGCGCGCATTGGCTCGCGTGAGCCCTCGCCCAAGGGTGGCCAGGGGCGGACTCCGAGCGGCTTCAACTACTGGGAGCGCGCTCACGTGAACGGAACGCGCCGACGCCTTGGCGGGGATGCCGCCTATTCGCGCGGTCCCTTCCGGATCATCGGCGAGTATCTGGAGATGCGCGAACAGCGGCTCGGGCAGGGCTCGACCGGCCAGGATATTCCCGACGTCGCGGGCCGCGGCTGGAGCGTTCACGCGACCTACGTTCTCACCGGCGAGAAAAAAACGGACAAGGTCGCCCCCGCGAAATCGATCTTCCGGGGCGGGAAGGGCACGCTCGAGATCGCCGCTCGTATCGAGGGTCTCAAGTTCGACGACACCGGCGACCCGTCGGGTTTCGCCGGATACGGCAACCGCACACGCAACATCTCGCCCTCTGGGGCGAGGGTCATCGCGGGTGGCGTCAATTACTGGGCTTCGAACTTCCTGAAGTTCCAGGGAAATGCGCTCTGGGAGAGCTACAACGACCCCCTGATCGCCCCCGTGCCCGGCAACAAAGGGCGTTATCTCACCCTGGTCGGGCGCGTCCAGGTGATGGTTCCGTGACGTTGCGCACAACCCATTGAACGCAGCGGGCTTGAGCCGCGGTATCCTCCCGCCCACGATAAGGAATGGCCCCATGCAATCAATGAGACGCTTCGCCGCCACCGCTCTCGCCGCCGGTTTCCTTTGCGCCGCCGATGCACGAGCCGCCGACCCCATGTTCGATCAGAGCCGCCTGCACGAGTGCAGGCTGGAACTCGACCCCGCGGATTGGGCCGCTTTGCGCGCCAACTTCCAGACGAACCAGTATTACGCCGCCAATTTCACGGTGGACGGCGAGACCACGAGGCAGGTGGGGATTCGCTCCCGGGGCCTCGGCTCGAGAAGCGGCGAGAAGCCGGGCCTCAAGGTCGACTTCAACAAGTACGTCTCCGGCCAGGAATTCCATGGCTACAAGAGCGTGGTCCTCGACAACGTCACGCAGGACCCGAGCATGATGCGCGAACTTCTCGCGAACAGTGTTTTTGAAGCGGTCGGGATCGCCGCTCCTCAAATCGCTTTCTGCCGGCTCACCATCAACACCGACTTCTGGGGTCTCTACACCCTGATCGAGGCCGTCTCGAAACCGTTCCTCAAGGCGCGGCTTGGTGAAGAGAGCGGGACGCTCTATGACTACGAGTACGCCGACGACTATCGCTTCACCTACAGGGGAGACGGCAGCTCCACGTATTCCCCCGCGCCTTTCGAGCCCCAGACCAATGAAGGCAAACTCGACACCGGCCTCGCCGATTTCGTCCGAGCTGTCAATCAGACGCCGCAGTCCGGCTACGCGGCCGCGATGGAGGCCTACATCGACGTGAGGAAGTTCCTGACCTACGTCGCGGTCGAGAATGCTTGCGCCGAGTACGACGGCATGGTCGGGCAGTTCGGCATGAACAACTTCTATCTGTACCAGTACGCCGGGCAGAAGAAGTTCGTGTTCATCCCCTGGGACAAGGACACGTCGTTCCAGGCCGCCGAATGGCCGGTGCAGCAGCGGATGGAGTCGAACGAGTTCACGAAGCGGCTCATGGCGGATCCGGCGATGAAGTCCCACTACGAGAGTGAAGTGAAGCGGATCGCCAGCAACTTCGTCACCACGGCATTTCTCGGCTCGAAAATCGACGCCTACGCGAACCTGATCCGCCCGAGCGTTCTGGTCGATACCCGCAAGCCTTTCTCGAACGCCGACTTCGAAGCCGCGCTGGCGGGTCTCAAAGGTATCGCGGCCGCACGCGCCGCGAATGTGACCGCGCAGGTTCCTTAGCGCTGTGGGCGCCGGAAACGCGCCCGCTCCTCTTCTACGACCGACCGGAAAGCGCAGCCCTCGACATGATCGTTCACCAGTCCCATCGCCTGCATGAAGGCATAGGCGGTGGTGGGTCCCACGAACGAGAAGCCGCGCTTCCGCAGCGCCTTTGAGAGACGGTTCGAGGCCTCGGTCTGACCGAGCGTCTTGAGGGTCGGCCAGTCGATACGGCGGGGCCGTTCCTGCGCCGGAGGTTCGAAGGACCAGTAGAAGTGAGCGAGCGAGCCATGCTCCTCGATGACCTCGAGGGCTCGACGAGCATTGTTGATGGTCGACTCGATTTTGCCGCGATGCCTCACGATCCCGGCGTCTTCGAGCAGGCGCTTGACGTCACGCGCGCTGAAGGCGGCAACCGTCTTGATCTCGAAACCGCGGAAGGCGGCGCGGAAGTGTTCGCGTTTGCGCAGGATCGTGATCCACGAAAGGCCGGACTGAAACCCCTCGAGGCAGAGCTTCTCGAACAGACTCACGTTGTCGGCCATGGGCCGGCCCCACTCGAAGTCGTGATACCGCTGGTAAAGGGGGTCCGTGCCGCTCCATTGACAGCGCGCGCGTCCGTCGGCTCCCTCGATGAGGCCGACCTTCAAGGAAGTCAGCCTCCGAACTGTCGAAGATGATGCGGTTATTTGATGCGGTAGGTCTTGTCCGGGAGCTGCTCGCGGTGCACGTCGTGGCAGGCCTTGCAGGTCGCCTGCAGGCCCTTCACCGCGTCGGTGGTCGCGGCAACGTCGTTTTTCCCGGCGGCGGTGGCCACGGCCATGGCCGCGGCGCGCGAAGCCTTGTTCATGTCGACCGCCGCCTGGTCCTTCCGGGCGACCCAGAAGGCGTCGATGCTTGCAAGCGCCGTGTCAATCGCCTTGGCTCCGGCCACCGCGCCGCTCAGGTCGCCGTTGCCCTCTCGAACGGACTTGCCCACCGCCTGCATTCCCGCGAGGGTGTCCTTCATGGCCTTCTGGTAGTCGGCCTCGGTGACGTCGGCGGCCCTGACCGCGGGCGCCGTGATAGCTACAAGCAGCGCAACGATGGTGAATTTCCTCATGATTTCTCTAATGACTCCTCAAAGAAGTGGGTTCCGCCCAAAGTGGAACAGTGGGCGGATTATCTCCTTTTCCGAGGTCGAGGTCAGGTTCCGCCGGCCCCGACCTCACGGCAGGAGGCCGGGGAAGGCGAGAATGAGGTTGATGAAACGTGCCCTTCTCACGACCGCGTTGCTGAGCCTGTCCACCTTGTCCCCCGCACAGGATCAGGCGCCGCCGCCCGCGCCCTCCCCGACACCCGCCGTCGTCGAGGCGAAGCCGAAAGCAAAGCCGAACATGGTCGACGCGACCCTTGGGCTTGCGTGGGGCGGTCCGACCCGGCTCACCGGTTCGGCCACGCTGATGTGGGGCCAGCCGAAGATGCTCGTCGCGTTTTCGCCGGGTAAGCTCATCCAGGTGCGGGCCGGAACCCGGGGCGGCCAGGTCGGCCTCGGTCTGGTCTTCGGCGTTTTCGAAGACTCGCTCATCAAACCCTCGGGCCTCGCGGTGACCCTGAAGGCGATCGCGATCCGCAGCTGGCGCGATCCGAGCGGGGTCACGAACGGCCATACCTACGCGGGAGGGGAGACCGACATCATTCTGCTGGGCATCCGCGGGAGTCTCGGTTACGCGCGGAAAGTGAGCGGGACAGGCGGGCCCGACGGAAGGTTCGTCTGGTCGGTGGGCCTTGGCTTGTAAGGCGATCAGCTCTTGAGCTTGAAGCCGGGCAGGACTTCGCGCTGCTTCTCGTACAGCTGATCCAGCCCGGTCTGGGCGGCCTTCATCATGTCGTCGAGGTCGGCCTTCGAAAAAGGTTTCTGCTCGGCGGTGCCCTGGATTTCCACGAAAGCGCCCGAGGCGAGGCCCACCACGTTCATGTCGACCTCGGCCGCGGAGTCTTCGATGTAGTCGAGGTCCACCACGGTGGCGCCCTTCACCCGCCCAACCGAGATGGCCGCAACCTGGTCCCGCAGGGCGCTCATCGCGCCGATCTTCTTGAGGGCGAGGACGAGGGCCACGAACGCGCCGGTGATCGACGCGGTGCGCGTGCCGCCGTCCGCCTGGAGGACATCGCAATCGACGGTGAGCGTGCGTTCGCCCAGGGCCTTCATGTCGAGAACCGACCGCAGGGAACGGCCGATGAGACGCTGGATCTCGTGGGTGCGTCCGGAAGGCGAACCCTTGGTCACCTCGCGCGCGGTGCGCGTGTGGGTGGCCCGAGGCAACATGGCGTACTCCGCGGTGAGCCAGCCCTCGCCCTTGCCGCGCAGGAACTGGGGGATGCGATCCTCGACGCTGACCGTGGTGATCACGCGCGTGTCCCCGAAGGTGATGAGGGCCGAACCTTCGGCGTGCTTCGTGGGGGAAGGTTCGATGTTGATCGCGCGCAGTTCGAGCGACCGCCGCCCCGAGACTCTCACCGCCAGTTCAGCGGCAAGGCCGGGGTCTTTCTGTTTGAGGATGTCGCCGATGGAAGTCATGTCCGGCAATTTTCGCACTCGCGCACGTCGCGAGCAGCGGGGCGGAGTTCAGTTCCCGGGCGTCGCCGCGGGTGCGAGGCCGTAGAGCTTGCGGTACTGATCGCGAGCGCCGAGGATGATCATCACGTAGGTCCGCGTTTCCGTGAAAGGAATGGCCTCCGCGAACTCGTCGGCCCGGATGTTGGGGTTGGGGGCGAGCCAGCGCGCCACGCGGTGCGGGCCCGCGTTGTAGGCGGCGAGTGCTGCTTCGGGCCGTGAATCGAACCGCTCCATCATCTGCCGGAAGTACCGGGTGCCGAAGGTCAGCGACGTCTCGGGTTCGTGGAGCATCTTCGTGGTGTAGCGCTTGCCGAACTCCCGCGCCAGAGGTTTTCCGGTATAGGGCATGATCTGCATCAGTCCCCGCGCTCCCGCGGTGCTCTTCGCCATTTCGTCGAACGTCGATTCCTGGCAGACAAGGGCGGCCACGAGTGCGGGGTCGAGGTTCTCCCGCAAAGCCGCGGTCTTGAGGGCCTCGCCGTGCTTCAGGGGGTAGATCGTCGTCCACACATGAGCCGGCAGGTCTTTGATCGCGGCCGAAACGTACTCGGGCCGGGCGCGCTTCATGTAGATGATCGCGTTGCGCAGTTCGCCGCGGTTCGCTTCGATCAGGGCGCGGGCTTCGAGAGCGGGGCTCGTGTTGCCGACGGCTTTCAACTCGTCGATGGCTTCACCGTCGAGGCCGATCATCAGAAGCTGCCGCAGCCGGGCCTTGAGGTCCGCCGGCAGTTCTTCCGCCCGCCAGCCGAAGCCGACGCTCGTGACCTGGGTCGCGGCGGGCGTGGCCGCGGGCAGCAGGGAGATCTCGCCGACCGCGAGTTTTCCGTACCACGTGTTCTTGAAACGGTCGGCGGCCTCGGTCAGCAGAACGCTCGCCCGATCGGCTTCGCCGTTCTTGAGCCGGGCCATGCCCGCCCAGTAGAGGAAACCCGCCGGTGACTTGGCGCGCCGGGCCATGGCCTCGAGCGTCTCCGCCGCGTCTTTCGGCTGGCCGGAGCGAAGCGCGTCGAATGCCGCGCGCATCGCCGAGCCTTCGGCATAACTCCCTCCCGCGAATTCGTCCACGAGACGGCGATAGTAGGGCGCGGCATCCGAATACCGTGCGTCCTTCTGGAAAAAGGTGGCGAGCGAATACAACGCCTCCTCGGCCACCGACGTGCCCGGATAGGCGCTCACCACTTCATTCAGGCGAGCCGGCCGTTCGGCTTCAGGCGCCAGGCGGGCGAGCAGAAGCCGCGCTTCGGCGCTCGCGGCCGAGGTGTCGGCCACGGTGGCGAGGAGGGTCTTCGCCTCGCGGGTCGCGGTTCGCGACAGGGCGCGTCCCAGCATCACCGCGACTTCGTCCCCGCTCGTTTCGATTCCGTTGTGAACCTTGAGGCGACGCAACTCGGCGACGGCGGAGGTTCGCTGTCCGCCGTTCAGCAACGCCTTTGCGCGGAACAGGCGTCGTTCGAAGTCCTGCCGCGCCGAACGCTGGGCGTGGGAGCCCGAGGGCGCCAGCAGCGAGGCGATAAGAGTGGCCGCGGTCTGCGACTGCTGTGAGGTGGGATAGACCCGCTCGATTTCCTCGAGGCGCACGAGGGCCTCGTCGCGCAGTCCCTGGGCGAGGAGCGCTTCGGCCAGATCGAGAAGGACGTCGGCATGATCCTGACGACACATCGCGGCGGCCTCGGTCAAAAGGGCCACCCGGCGGGTATTCTGCTTGATCTGCTGAAGCGCCGCCGCCGCCCCGAGGCGAGCGCTGCACGCGACATCGCCCGATTGCGCCGCATCCACGGCGCGAAGGTAGGCCGAAGCGGCGCCGCCGTAGTCGCCGGTGCGGGCCTTGGCGCGAGCCAGGATCAGAAGGGCGCGATCCTGAAGGCCCGTGCGGTCGATGTCCACATGTCGCGCCGCCGCCGCCGCTTCGTCGAACCTTCCGAGCGTCAACGAGGCCTTGGCGACCAGAACCTGAGCGAGCCCTGAAACCTCCTCGCCCGCATGGTCGGCGGAGAGCTTGCGCAGCTTCTGGACGACCGGCGCCTGGACGCCGCCGCGCAACTGGCCGGCGGCGGCGACAAGAGATGCTTCGGCCGGGGTGAGTATGGGCCGGAGCGTCTCGAGCTTGTCCGCCTCGCCGATCTGGGTGCTCGCGGTCGCGACCCCCGGCGCGGTCGTGAGCGCACCGAGAACGAGGGAGACCGCGATGATGCGTTCCCCGATCGCGCGATTCCGCGCTCCTTTGGTCGACTCGACGCTCTTCACGGCTGTCGTTCTACTACATCGAGCCGAGCGCCGATGCATCGCCGCCGGCCAGAAGGCGGACGAGTTCATCGTGGAAGTAGTTGGTGTTGTTTCGCAGGCCGGGGGAAATGCGGTCGTGGTACATCTGCCGTCCACGTTCGATATCGTCCTTGAGCCGCGAATGCAGGTCTTTCGCTTTGCGGCCTTCGGTGACCTTCGCCTCGTTGTAGAGCTTGATCTCGCTCACGATCAGGCGGGCGAACCGCTTGGCGTCTTCGTGGGCTTTCGTTTCCTCGGGCGAGAGGGCGGGCGCCGCGGGGGCCGCCGCCGGCTTCATCTGCGACATCTGCTGCCGCATCTGGTCCATCTGCGACGCGGTGAACATGACCGTG
>JANNJB010000906.1:0-3075 GCA_031405615.1 Vicinamibacteria bacterium
ACGTGGGGGTCCGGGGCCTGATGTCGACGCGCGGGCTCTTTCTGATGCGGACCACCGGAGAGGGTGATGTCTTCGTCTCATCCCACGGCGCCCTGGTCGAGCGAACCCTCGCGGACGGCGAGCGGTACGTGCTCGACAACCGGAATATCGTGGCCTTCTCGGAGGCGGTGCAGTGCGAGATGGTGAAGGTCGCGGGGACCGTGCGCGATTCGCTCATGACCGGCGAGGGTCTGGTGAACCGCTACACCGGCCCGGGCTTCATCCTCTACCAGACGCGTGGGGCGGAGGGGCGAGGCATGGTTCGCGGTCTGTTCGAGATGTTCACGTAGGGACCCCGAAGAGGATGCGCGATCTCACGACGGACTCGCTCGAGCGTCTCGAAGGGCGATTCCGGAGCGTCGAAGCGCGGTCTCGACTGATCCTCGCCGCGGAGGCGGTGGCCGGCGTGGTGTTTCTCGTGCGCGTGATCGATAGCGGCGTTCGCGTCGAGAGAATCGAAGCGATTCTCCTCGGTGTGGCCGCTCTGGTCGTGCTCTTCCGCGGCTTTTTTCCGCTCGTGTTCATGAAACGGAAGCGCCTCGATGAGCTTCGCCCGGACGTTCATTTCGGCGTTCATACCCGCGACAGCCTGGTGGCCTTGTCCCGGCGCGTCTTCGAGCGCTCGGGCCTGGCCCGAGACGCCGCGCCGGTCTTCCTCATTCGGGAGAAGGAACTCAATGCCCAGGCCTCACGGGCCGAGTTCCTGCCCGGCCTTCGTTTCCGCAACGAGGTCTATCTCAACCGGTCGATCGTCCATCTCCTGAACGAACCCGAACTGGAGAGCGTCGTGGGTCATGAACTCGGCCATGTCTTCCCCTACGCGCCCCTGCTCTCGCGCTTTTACCTGCTCCATGCCTTCTTCGCCGTAACCGCGACATTGTGGCTCGCCGACGTTCTGGCTCCGTGGGGGATCTTCTGGGTCGCGCCGTTTCTGACCGTGTGGGGATTGTCGTACCTCATCTCGTATCCCTGGCGCAGGATGAAGGTGGGAGTGGAACTCCTCTGCGACGCCCACGGCGCGAAGGTCGCCGGACTTCTCGCCGCGATGAGCACCGAGGTGAAGATGCAGGCGGAGAACGAAGTCCGCGGCGAACTCCTCGCCCTCACTCTCGAGGCGCGGCTGAAACCGGGGGGCGAAGTCCCGCTTCAGCGCCTGGTCGAGACGTATCAGGAAGCCCTGCCTTTCGGTCGGTCCGATCCCCAGGCGACGCGTCTTGAGCTTCAAAGGCAATTTGAGAAGCAACGAAAGGAAAGCGCCGGCCCGTCGCTCGGCGGCTTCCTCGCCTTCATCGGTTTCGGCGGCGGTCTGGACGAGGGTGGGGTGGACGATGACGCGGTCGAGCAGAGTCTGCGCGTGCTCCGGGCCCTGCAGGAGCTTCCCGTGGTCGAGATCGACCGCGACCGGTATCTGAGCGGCTCGGACCTGTGGACGATGGAGAGCGCCCGCGAGCTGGTCGCCCGGATCGAGGAACAGCCGGACCGGCTTCTCTTCCGCGTCGAGGATGAGCTGCCGGGAGGGGAGAGCACTCACCCAAACGCCAGCCGACGCGTCTTGTTCTTGTGGCGCAATCGCGACCGCTTGCGCGGTCTGCCGATCAGCGCGCGACCTTGACCAGGCTGATTCCGTCGGGATCGACCACGACCCTGACGCCGGGACCGGCGCCGGGAATCGGGAGGCGTCCGGGCACGATCAGGTTCAGCCGTTTGGTTCCAACCAGAACCGTGACCGGCAAGGGCCCCGTATAGCCGTCCACCACGATTTCCTGGATTCCGTCCCGGCTCCGCACGCGCACCGTCGGGATCGCGGTGTTTCGCACGAAGACCTCCCAAAGGCCGTCGAGGTCGATCGACCCTTCCGCTTCGAAGGCCCGGCGCACCATATCGGAATCGACTTTCCGGAAACGGTTCTCGCTCTGGAGCTTCATCAGACTTCGGCGGAAAGCGTCCTCGCCGATGAGACGCCGCACCATGTCGAGAACCAGGGCGCCCTTGTTGTAAACGACCGCGCGGTGGGCCTGGGGGTTGTTCTGGATATGACCGACGCGGTTGCCCAGATCGACGGGGCCCATGTCGGTCATCCGCCGGGCCCAGGTCACCATCTTCCTGAGCACCCGCGCAAACGTGGCCTCGCCCTGGGACTCTCGGGCCCACAGGGCGCCTGCGTACTGGGCGAAACCCTCGGCCACCCATCGGTCCCGGTACGAGCGGGGAGTGACGCCGTGGCCCCACCATTGATGGGCAAGTTCATGGGCGAGGAAGAAACCGGGGATGTCGTAGAAGGTCGCGGGGTCGTCCTTGAGTCCCCCGCCCATCAGCGGAGGCCGCTGCTGCAGAATGATCAAGCCCGGCGGCGAGTGGCCGCCCGGCACCGGTGCTTCCACGAGGGCCAGATTGAGGGGCAGGTAGGGAAGCGGGCCGAAAAGCCCGCGGTAGAACCCGGCCGCGGCTTTCATCGTGTCGACCGCCCGTGCGGCTTCCCGACGCGCCCGCGACTGGCCGTAGGCATCGAAGGAAAATGCTTCCGAACGTTCACTGGCTATGGGAAGGAGCCGTGCCACCACGAAGGCGATGTACTTCGCTTCGCGCTCCTGCTCGTGGGTGATCGTTCTCGCGTTCGGCTCGACGGTTTCGCTGCGCGTCCCCCCGGAAACCACCGTCCATGCCGAGGGCACCGTGACCTTGAGAGTCGAGGTCGCGTAGTCGTCGTTCCCGAACTGAGGGTAGAAGTACCGTCGCCTCGAGTAGATGAACGCGGGGTCGATGAAGAACGTCGGCTGCTCCTCGGTGGTGAACGTCGAGCCCTGGAGAATTTCGCTGTCCACCGTGCCCGCGGGCAGGCGCCCCATGTAGTCGACGGTCAGGTTCAGCCGCCCGACCCGGCCGGCCAGCGAGCCCATCGAAATCAGAACGCTGTTCTGGCCGCGCACCCGGAAGAAGAGATGACGACCGCCCTGCGCGGATCGCACCGACTTCACCTGGAGGTCGTCGTCGAGTTGGAACCGGAAAGACGTGATCGCCCCCCGGATGTCGATGGCC
>JANNJB010000907.1:0-10382 GCA_031405615.1 Vicinamibacteria bacterium
TTCGAGGGCAAGGTGGTGGTGATCGACTTCTGGGCCACCTGGTGCGGGCCATGCGTCCAGGAACTGCCCGAACTCGAGAAGTTCGCCGCGAAGATCAAGGAGCGCAAGGATGTGGCGTTCCTGAGTTTCAGCGTCGACGACGACAAGGCCGACGTGGTGCGTTTCTTCGAAAACCGGAAGGACAAGTTCCCCGTCTACATGGCTTCGGGCCTTTCGGACCGGATGGACGTGATGATCTTCCCCACCAAGCTGATCGTCGATGGCCGCAAGGGCGCGCCGGGGCGGATCGTGTTCAGGAAAGAAGGGGTCGTAGGAGCCTTGGAACTCGAGGCCCGGATCGCGGAGGTCCTCAAGAAGCCGTGACGCGGGCCGCCTTCCTCGCGGGGGCGCTTTTGGCCGCACCCCTGGTCTTCGGTCAGGCCGGTTCTCCAACCCCCGCGGCCCCCGGTCAGGTTCCTCCCGCGCGGACGTCCGCCTTCGTGGGTTCGAAGGTCTGCCGCGAATGCCATGCCACGACACATTCGAGTTGGACGAATGGCCGCCACAGCCGGATGTTGCAGGAGGCCAAGCCCGCGAGCGTGATCCCGGCTTTCGGAGGCGCGGTGACGCTTCGCGGACAGGAGTACCGGCTTTCGCAGGAAGGCGAGACGTGCTTCATCGTCGAGCGTTATCTCCAGGAGACTCCGGTGAAGCGCCGTGTGGACTACACGCTGGGATCGAGGCGCGTGCAGCACTATCTCTCGCGGCTCGAGGACGGCCGGATCGTGGTCCTTCCGCCTTCCTACGATGTCGAAAAGAGGGAGTGGTTCCACAACCTCGACATCGTCGACCTCGAGGAGTCGGGCGCGGTCAAGGTGCAGGTCTGGAACTCGAATTGTTTCGGGTGTCATGTGAGCGGCGAGGAGAAGGGATTCAATCCGGACCGGAAGATCTACACGACGACGTGGACGGACTTCGGCACGAGCTGCGAACGGTGCCATGGTCCCGGCCAGGTTCACTCCGCGAAGTACGGGACGAAGAAGGCGTCCGACGACGATCGGGACACCGCGATCGTCCATCCCCGCCACATCGACAAGGAAACCAGCACCACACTCTGCGCACAGTGCCACGCGCTTCGGGACATCACTCAGCCGGGTTTTTCGGGCGGGGACAACTACTACGACTTCTTCACGCCGCTTCTCGAATACGCGCAGAAGCGCAACCACGATCCCGCCTATTGGCCCAACGGACGCCCCCGGCGCTTCTCGAACGAAGGCCTCGCTTTCTGGCAGAGCCAGTGTTACTTCAAGGGCGGCGCCACCTGTTTCTCCTGCCACACCGATGTCCACGAGCCCGACATCGAGAAGAACTCGAACTTTGCGACGAAGCAGGAGAGTCTGTGCGCAGGCTGCCACCAGAAGATCGCGAATGAAGGAGCGGAGCATTCGAGGCATCCCCTCGGCCCCGGCCAGAAAACTCCCACCTGCGTTTCATGCCACATGCCCGACACCGTGATCTCGCTGCGGCATCGCATGCCCGACCACACCATCTCGGTACCAGCGCCCGAGAACACGAAGCGATTCGGGATCCCCAACGCCTGCAACGAGTGCCACAAGGACAAGTCGGCGGAGTGGTCGGAGAAGCACCTGGCTTCGTGGTTCCCGGGAGGCCGGCGCGACCGGACCGTCGAGGATGCCGTCGCGTTCACGCTCGCAGTGAAGCGGGATCCCAAGGCCGTCGAGCCACTGGCGAAAATCGCCGGTGACGAATCGCGACCGCCTCTCTTCCGGGCCAATGCGCTCGGGCATCTGCGCAACTTCGCCGATCCCCTGGCCACGCGCGCGCTCCTCGATGGAGCCCGCGACGCCCACCCCGCCCTCCGTGCCGTTGCGACGCTGTCTCTCGCCGAGCGCGGACGCGATCCAAAAGTGCGGACCGCCATGGAGACGGCTCTTGGAGACGCCCGACGGACGGTGCGGATGGCCGCAGCCCTTGGTCTGCTCAACGCCGGCCTCGCCCCTCCCTTGCCTCCAGCGTCCGCCGCGGCGCTTCGGGCGGCGATGAGGGAGCACACGAACCGGGCCCGATTCCTGAACGAGGACCCTGAGGCGCAGCTCGAACTGGGCAAGATGTACTTCCTGGCCGGCCAGTGGAAGGACGCTGAGACTTCGGTACGCGACGCTTTGAAACTTGATTCGAAGATCGCGGGCGGTCAGTACTTCCTTGGCCTCGCGACCCTCGGCCAGGGCCGGGTCGCGGATGCGAGGACGCTCCTTAGAAGTGTCGATCGCAAGGACCCGCGGCGGAAAGATGCGGAGGCGGTTCTCGCGAAGCTGCCGGGTTCCTGAATGACGAAGGGCAACCGCAGGTTGCCCCTAAACGCCGAGAGCCTTGCGGATCCGGCCGATTTGGCGGATGTGATTCCCCAGATGTTCGTTCAGGAAGATCATGGTCTGCGCCGGACCGAGCAGACCGACAAACGGGTGGCGGAAGATCATTCGATCGTTCAAGGCGGCGGGGAACGCACCCACGAACTCCCGCCAATCCTCCCTCACCTCGGCCCACGCGAAGCTCGCGGCCTGGAAGTCGCCTCGCTCGGGCACATCGGCGATCGCCTTCGGCGCTTTGAACTTGAGTGGCGAGTGGATGCCCACGATCAGGACACCGATCCGGAGCCAGGGCACGAGGCCGGTCTTCGGAAGGGCTTGCGGATCCTGTGTTTTCTTCTTGATGTACTGAAGCGTCCCGCCCTCGGATTTGGTGAGATGGGCAATCACCTGGAGGATGGACCAGGCGCCGGGCTCAGGTTGCCGGTTCAACGTCTCGGCATCGAGAGACGCGAGACCGCGCATGAGATCGGCCTTCTGGGCCTCCATCTTCTCGAAGCCCGACTTGAGATCCGCCATCCGCCTACTCCTTCGATGCCGGCGGCGTGCGAACCGTCGGGTACTTGATGCCGAGCTGCTCGAGATAGGTCTTGTACTTCGTCGGATCGTAGTAGTACGGCCGCATCTTCTCGCGGAACTTCTCCGCGATCTCCTTGTTCAGATGGATGGCGGGCTTGTCGGTGGCGCTGAGGAACGAGACGTACTTGCGCTCCTTCGTCTGGACGTCGTTGAAGTACTTCCACGAGTCGGCCACGAGGCCCGGCTTCGCGAAGAGGTCCAGCATCGTGGTCGCCATGACCTTGGCCCCCGCGGTGGAGCCCTTGTGCGCGATCGGTGTCGCCATGGCGATGCCGTTCCAGAAACTGTGGCCGGGAAGGTTCGGGATGTTCGCCGGGTAGCGAAGGGTGACCGAAGGCGTGTTCCATTGAATGTCGCCGATGTCGTCGGACCCGCTGCCGGTGCGCGTCTTCTCGTCCACCGGGCCATCCATGTCCGAAACCTTGGTCGCGAGGCCCTCTTCCTTGACCGCAAGCTCCTTTTGAACCGCCTTCGCCAGAGTCTGGTCGTTCTCATCCCACGTGGGCATGCCCACACGCTTGATGTTCTCGTTCATGGCCTCGGCCACCGGCTTGCTCATGTGGTGATCCATAGCGGAACCGAGAACGGTCGAGGTGAACATGGTGTCGGTCATCATCGCGGCGCCTTGGGCCACACGATTGCCGATGTCCCAGAGATCCTTGGTGTTCTTGTAGTCGGTCTCGCGGAAGTAGTACCAGACGCTTGCCTTGCTCGGCACCACGTTCGGCTGATCGCCGCCGTCGGGGATCACATAGTGCGAACGCTGGGTGTACTTGAGGTGTTCGCGACGGTAGTTCCAGCCCACGTTCATGAGTTCCACCGCGTCGAGCGCGCTCTTCCCGCGCCAGGGGGCGCCCGCCGAGTGCGCGGCCGCGCCACTGAAGTCGTAACGAACCGAGACGAGCGCGTTCGAGGTCTGGGTTCCCCACGCCGCCTTCATGTCGGAGGAGACATGAGAGAAGAGCGTGATATCGACGTCTTTGAAGAAACCGTCGCGCACGTAGATCGCCTTGGTGCCGACGAGTTCCTCGGCGACCCCCGGCCAGATCACAATCGTCCCGGGGATCTTGTCGCGCTCCATCACCTTCTTCACCGCGAGCGCGGCCACGATGTTCACGGCCATGCCGGAGTTGTGTCCTTCCCCGTGCCCGGGAGCGCCCTCGACGAGCGGCTCGGGATACGCGACACCGGGTTTCTGGGACGACTTCGGAATGCCGTCGATGTCGGTGCCGAGGGAAATCACGGGCTTGCCCGAGCCCCAGCGCGCGAACCACGCGGTGGGAATGCCGGAGACGCCCTTTGAAACGGTGAAGCCGTTCTTCTCGAGTATCCCGACGAGGTAGTTGGAAGTTTCCGTCTCCTGGAACCCAAGCTCACCGTAGCTGAAGATCTGATCCACCATCTGCTGGACCATGTCCTTGTTCTTCTCGACCTCGGCGATGACTTCAACCTTGAGCGCCTCGAGTTTCTTCGCCTCCATCGTGCCGGGAGGGGGCGGTGTCGGCTTGGCCTTGGGCTGGGGGGCAAGCAGGATGGCGAGTGCGAAGGCGGCGGTGAGACTCATGCGTGGATCTCCTCCTTGGGGAGTGGGGTAGGTGTTTCAGCCTACCGCAAGCCCCGAAACCGGCACGCGACGATGCCGAATTGAAAACCGGCATTGCGTCGTCGTCACTGCGGGTCGGTCCACGGACCAAGGTCCGTGACGGTGGAGAGAAACCCCGATCCGTCATTGCGAGCCGGCCTTCGGTTGGCGGCCGGCGAAGCAATCTCGTGGGCTGAGAGATTGCTTCCTCAAACGGGGGACCGCCCACCCAACCCGGCCTCGTTTCCTCGCGTCAGCGACAGGCTCCGGAGGAGAAGTCCAGCGCACAGCAGGACTGCGATCGACGTGACCCCGAGCCCGAGCCTCAATCCCGGCGGCTCGTAGCTCATCACGACGTCATTGCCGCCCGCATCGAGCCGGATCTCCCGATGACCGTCGGCGGTTCGGAGGATCGGCCGGGCCGCGCCGTTCACGGTCGCGCGCCACCCCGCCGCAAAAGGATCGAGGATGGAAAGGGCGGTTGGGTGGTCAACCGAGACCTGCAGGGACAGCCGCCCCGATTGTTCTCCGGTGACGGTCACGGGAAGATTGAAGCGCGGACTCGACTCAGAAAGCTCGTAGATGCGGATCGTCACCGGCTTGATCCTTGACGGAGAGGCCTCGGTGAGCAGGCGCAGGGCGGGGTGAGTGAGGAGATCGAGGCTCAGTACCCGGTTCACCCCGGCCGCGCGCAAGGCAGGCACGATCGCCGCGACGTCGCGACAGGTCGCGAGTTCGGGACTTAGGACACGGCTTTGCGGGACCAGGCCCGTTCGATCGATGCTGAGCGCAGTGCGGATTTCCTCGGCCAGGTTGAAGTCCGGGGTCAGGGTCTCGTTCAAGACGGCCATCGAGAAGGCTTGGTGATCGGCACCGCGCGCGTGACGGCCCTCCCAGTAGGTCGCGCTGGCCTCGGGGTCGCAAGTGAAGACGCGCCCCCCTGAAGCGCGAAGGGAATCCGCCTGAGCCGACATCTCGGGAGACAGGCGGTAGAAATCCTGAGTCACGCTGGCGTTGAGGCCCGCGCCCGCCCGGATGAGGTCGGTGCCCAGGAGGAGGGTGAGAATTGCGGCGACCTGTGTCGGGAGTAGTCGCCCCCGGCCCGCCGCAAGAGCGAGCGTTCCCGCGATGAGGCAAAGGAGTCCTCCGATCGCGCCGTCCCCGGCGACCAGCCCAACGATGAGCTGTTGCTGAGAGGCGTTGAGTTCGGAAGGAAAGAAACCGACGAGAGCGGATGCGGTTCCTTCCCTCGCCAGGAAAGCCGGCGCGACCAGGGCGACCAGAATCCCGCCCAGGACAAGCGCCGTTCGCGCCACGCGTCGCAGCAGAGCGCGATTTCCCTCGCTGATTCCCGAGACCGCGAAAGCCGCGAGCATCGCCAGCGCGAACTGCACGGTGAAGAAGGCCTTGACCGGATAGCGAAGCACGCGCAGGGATGGCGAGAGATTCAGTAGCACCTCCCAGCCGGCGTGCGTCCCGAGTCCGATGATCGCGCCGCACACGACGAGGGCGATGAGACGCCTTCGAACTGGGTGCGAGCACACGGTGGCCCCCGCCCACGAGAGGGCGAGGACGGTTGGTCCAAGATAGAGGCTCAGGTAGTAGGGAAACCCGTTCGAGAAGAAGTTGGTTCCCCACCAGACGCCGGAGAGGTTCGAGATGTCGCCATGCAGTCCGGCGATCGCGACCTGCAGAAACGTCATCGGATGGATCGAATTCGACACCACCGCCCAGGTCGGAAGGCCCGCGCCTCGTTCGCTGGATCCGGACGCGAATATCAAGGGCAGGGTGATCGCAGCGGTGAGCGCCAGCCCCAGGGTGACGCTCGCGGCCGACCGGAGGAACCGTGGCCGGCTCGTGGGAGGGGAGAAGACCACGGCGAGGATGCAGGCCTGGATCACGATCTCGATGCTGAGCGTGCTGATCAGCATGGCCAGCGCGAGGGCGCCGAGCGTGATGTCCTGAGCCCGGCCCAAGGACATCGCCCGCCGGAAGGCCAGGATGAACAGGGGCGTCCAGGCGGTCGCCTGCGTGGGGTAGTAGAGGTTCACGGTGGACAGCGTGAAACCGCCCAGGGCGTAGACGAGAGCGCCGGCCGCGGCTCCCTGCGGGCCTAACCCGAGATGCCGCGCCAGCAGGAGGAACGAGAAGGCGGCGAAGGGTATGTGAAGGGCAAGAAGGAGCGAGAAGCCAAATTCGTGCGGAATCAGCAGGTGCAGAAAATCTGGAAGGTACGCGTAAAGAGGCAGCGTGATCGGAATGCCCTCCTGGACGAGCGGGTTCCAGAAGCGCCAATCTCCCTGGGCGAGGCCCTCGATAAAGAAGCGCCGGTCCGGGAAGAAGGCCACCGACAGATCCCTGAAGAACAGACTTTGGCCGCTCAGGAACATCCGCGCGAAGGGCAGTGTGGAGGCCAGAAGGACGAGAGCGCCCGCGAGCCGGAAATCTCCCTTCGGTTTTTCGTCCCGCATGCCTCAGGGTCGGCCGCGGCGCCCGGCCAGGAGCAACGAACTGCCGCGAATGGGGCGCGCGAGCAGGGCGGTTTCGATCCGCATCGCCAAGCGCAGCATCGCGTGGGACAGCGCGCTCGGCGGTTCGAAGCCTGCGCGTATCGTCTGTCCGCTCGTTGAGCCGGCCCGGAGCCAGAGCTTCCGCGCCAGAAGCAGCGGGATCATGGAGAGACCCCAGTAGCGGACGTCCACGACTTCGAAGTCCAGCCGGGCGAATTCGGCGGGCAGCGACTTGTGGTTGTAGCGCCGCAGATGACCGGCCGCGACGTCGTAGGCGCTGTGCAGGGCGCTGAGCGCGGGCACGTTGATCAGAAGCCAGCCGCCCGGCCTCAGGTGTCGCACCACCGACTTGAGAAAGCCTGGGGTGTCGGCGATATGTTCGAGCACGTCGAAAAGAATCACCGCGTCGTAGGAGTCAACGAACTCCCCTCGCTCCTCGGTCACGTCATAGTAGAGGGTTCGGCCTCGTCCCGCTTTCGCCGCCTTGAGTGCGGGAACGTAAAGGTCCGTCCCGTCAATGGTCCACCGGGTGGCGGTTTCGAACTGTTCTCGCAGCACCCCGGGGCCGCATCCGATCTCGAGCGCCTTGAGCGGCTGATCGAAAGCGAGCCCGGCCTCCTTCGCCTGCCGCAGCGCGGCGCGGAATCGCCACTGAAACCAGAAATGGTCGGAGCGGCTGATGTGATACCAATCGTCCGGGAAACTCGTCTCGTCGACCGAGGAGATGTACTCGATGGGTGCGATCCGGTTCATGAATCAGACCCGAGCGGATCGCTCTTTCCCACCGTCTCCATGACCACGTACGAGGGACGGCCCTTCACTTCAAGATACGTGCGGCCCACGTAGGCGCCCAGGATGTAGATACAGAAGATCTGGACCATATTGCCGCTGATGATGAGGAGATAGCCGAGCAGCGTCCAGGGAGGTATCTCGAACTGCCCGGGACGGATCAGAAGCAGCAGGGCGAGCAACACGGTGAACACCAGATAGGAGACGCCGAAGACCTGCGCCGCCTGGAGTGGCCGCACGCTCGACGAGATCACGCCGTCAGTCGCCAGTCGATAGAGCTTGGAGAGGGTGTATTTGCTGTTCCCACCCTGCCGATGCGGCCGGTCATAGTCGACGCCCACCTGACGAAAACCGACCCAGGCGCGCAGGCCGCGCGGGAAGCGGAGTTTCTCGGGCAGCTCGCGGATCTTCTGCGCGACCTTGCGGTCCATGAGACCGAAGTCACCGCTATCGAGAGGGATCTGAATGTCCGCCAGGAACGCCACCATCCGATAGAAAATCCAGTAGCCGGCTCGCCGCAGAAGGCTGTCTTTGCGCTTCCGCCGCTGGCCGTAGACCACATCGTAGCCCTCACGCCACCGGGCGACCATTTCCAGAATAACCTCCGGGGGATCCTGGAGGTCGGCGTCGAGAACCGTCACCAGGTCCGCCCGGGTGAAATCCAGTCCGGCGCTGACCGCGTTTTGATGCCCAAAGTTCCGGGAAAAGCGGACCAGAAGACAGGGCCACCCTTCGTCGATCCGTCTGGAGATCAGTCGAGCGGTTCCGTCGGTGCTTCCGTCGTCGATGAAGATGTAGCGGATGGAGTGGATCCGCGCGCGTTCGAGGTTCTCGATGGAGAAGACCGAACCGAGGCGCTCGAAGAGGAGGTCGAGAACATCCTCTTCGTTCCACAGGGGGATCACGAGATCCAGGGAAACCCGGACATCCGGCCGGGGCTGGACCGGATCTTTCCTTGGCATTTTCGGGATGCTAGCAGGGTGCAGGGAGGCTCAACGAGAGAACGCGAGCGCCCCCTTAGGCGCCTTGGGCGTTGCCCCGGTTGTCGTAGCGGTGTCGCCTGTTTCGTCATTTATGCAACCAAATGACGACAGAGGCGACACCGCCGGCTTGGTAGTGGCTGGCGGGGGTTGCTTCGTCGCCCTCCTAGGATGAGCTTCCTCGCAATGACGGAAGGGGATGCCCCGCGGTTCGCCCTCCACCGTCATCGCGAGCGACCCAGGCGTTCTTGCGGGGAGCGAAGCGATCCTCGGTCGCACCCCGCACCATTCGTGCCGAGGATTGCTTCGTCGGTCGGAAACGGAAGCCCTCCTCGCAATGACGGAGGGGTCTACGCTTCGATCTTCTCTTCCGGTTCCTTCACGATCGCCGGTTTGAACTCAAACGCCAGACCGTCTCCGGCGGAGTTGAGCTTGATCGTGACTTCCCCGCCTGACTCGAGTTCTCCGAAGAGGATCTCGTCGGTGAGGGGATCGCGGACGTGCTCTTGGATGACCCGGGTCACCGGCCGCGCCCCGAACTTCGGATCGTAGCCCTTGCGTGCGAGCCAGGCGCGGGCTTCTTCGGCGAGAGTGATCGCGACCTTGCGCTCGCGAAGCTGGGATTCGAGTTCGAGGACGAACTTCGAAACGATCAACTCCATCGCCTCGAACGGCAGCGAGTCGAACGTGACGATCGCGGAGAGGCGGTTCCGGAACTCGGGAGCGAACAACTTCTCGATCGCCCCCTTTCCGCGGGCCGCGGTGTCTTTCAAGGCGTCGCGCTGGAGGCCAATGGCCCGGCCGCTCATCTCCTGTGAGCCTGCGTTGCTCGTCATGATCAGGATCGCCTGGCGGAAGTCGGCCTTGCGCCCGTTGTTATCGGTGAGGGTCGCGTGGTCCATCACCTGGAGCAGGATGTTGAAGATGTCGGGATGGGCCTTCTCGATCTCATCGAGCAGGACCACGCTATACGGGTTCTTGCGAACGGCGTCCACGAGCAGGCCGCCCTGGTCGAAGCCGACGTAGCCGGGGGGCGCGCCGACGAGGCGGGACACCGTGTGCTTCTCCATGTATTCGCTCATGTCGAAGCGGATGAACTCGTTGCCGAGCTGTTTCGCGGTCTGTTTCGCAAGCTCGGTCTTGCCGACGCCGGTGGGCCCGGTGAAGAGGAAGCAGCCGACCGGACGATCGGCGGGGCCAAGGCCGGCGCGCGAGCGCTTGATCGCCTGGGCCACGAGCTTCACCGCCTTCTCCTGATGGAAGACCACGCGGTTCAGAGATTCTTCGAGGGTGCGCAGCCTCTCCTTATCGGAAAGCGAGGCTTGCTTCTCGGGAATACGCGCCACCCGCGCCACCACACGCTCGATCAGGTTCAAATCAACATCGCGGGGATCCACTTTGTCGAGGCGGAGCGAGGCGCCCGCTTCGTCGAGCAGATCCAGCGCGCTGTCGGGGAGGCGGTGTTCGCGCATGTGACGCTGAGCGAGCTTGGCCGCGCCGTCGATCGCATCGTCCTTGATCGAGACCTCGTGGTGCTTCTCGAGGCGGGACTTCAGGCCGAACAGGATCTGCACGG
>JANNJB010000908.1:0-12963 GCA_031405615.1 Vicinamibacteria bacterium
ACGACCGAGCCATCGAGAACGGGGACCTCATCGTGATGGACTACGGCGCGTCGCTCGGCTATCTGACGATGGACATCACACGGACGTGGCCGGTGTCGGGCAGGTTCGACGAACTGCAGGAGCGCGCGTATCGCGCTGACCTCGAAGCCCAGAAAGCGATCATCGCCGCGATGCGTCCGGGCGCCACGCGCGCGCAGACCCGCGAGATCGGCCGGAAGATCTTCGAGAAGTGGGGCTTTGGCGATCAGCGGCCGGGCTCCGCCGGACACTTCGTCGGCCTCTCGGTCCACGATGTCGGCGATCCGAATGAGCCGTTCCGGCCCGGGATGGTGATCGCGGTCGAGCCGATCATCGAGATCAAGGAGAAACGGATCCACATCCGGATCGAAGACACCGTCCTCATCACCGAAGGCGAGCCGGAGATCCTCTCGAAGGACGTCCCGAAGGAAATCGAGGAGCTGATGGCGTTGATTCCGAAGGGAAAGTAGCTCGGGTCGCATCGACCCGGAACCCGATCAACGACGACGCCCATTGGACCTCTCGTCACCCCCGCGCAAGCGGGGGCCTAGCGCGAACTCCCCTTTCCAGCCGCGACGGCTCACACCGACGAACTCGCCCTCCGTGGCATCGAGATTGGCGGCGGTTGAGGTCGGTGGCGCGTGGCTGGAGTCGTCGCGGTCGGAAACGGATTGTCTCGCTAGGCCCCCGGTCTTCGCACGTCAAACGGAGTGGCTTCGCCGGGGGTGACGACAGGTCCAACCGGCTTGGTAGTGGGGCGGCTGGCGGCGTGCGGGGGTGACGTGAGCGCCTAACCTGCCTGGTAGTTGTTGGAGGCTGAGACCGGAGCCCCTCAGTGCGTCGTCGGGGCTTCGACTGTCTCCCCGCGGCACGCGGCTATGTAGCGGCGGATTGTCTCGGCGAGGCCGAGGTAGAGGGCGTCCGCGATGATGGCGTGGCCGATCGAGGCTTCGTTGATTTCCGGAACTTCACGGGCGAGGCGCGGAAGGTTGCGTAGATCGAGGTCGTGGCCGGCGTTTATGCCCATGCCCAGCGCCGCGGCGGCGCGGGCGGTGTCGCGCACCCGGACGAACTCCGCTTCGCCGGTCGCGGCGGCGTGGGCTTCGGCGTAGGGGCCGGTGTAGATCTCGATCCGGCGCGAGCCCGTCTTCGCCGCTTCTTCCATCATCGAAGCATTCGCGTCCACGAAGATCGACGTCCGGATTCCGCGGTCGTTGAGTCTTTCAATCGTCGGCGTGATCGCCGCCGATTCGCGCGGCAGAGAAAAACCGTGGTCGCTCGTGATCTCGCCCGGCGTCACCGGCACGAGGGTGCACTGATCGACGCGGATCTCACAGGCGAGAGCGATCAACTCCTCCCGAAGGTCACCTTCGAGGTTGAACTCCACACGCCGCTCGGCGCACAGCGCCCTCAGGTCGCGAACGTCCGATTCGCGGGCGTGTCGATTGTCGTGACGCCAGTGAAGCGTGATCCCGGAGGCCCCGGCATCGAGGCACGTTTTCGCGGCGACGCGGGGCGAGGGGTTGGCGCCGCCGCGGGAGTTGCGGAGCAGCGCCACCTTGTTCAGATTCACGGAAAGAGCGATGGCCATCGGGGGGCCCATTATCCGCCGGGCCGGCGCGCCACGCCGCCTATACTCGCGCAAACCTCAAGATCGCGCATGTCGAACGAGATGGAAGCCATGAAAGCCGAACTCGCCGCCGCGCGGCAGGAGATTGAAGATCTGCGTCTGGATTTCCCGGATGCCCTGCTCGAAGGCGACCTCGCGACCGAGCGCGTCCTCTTCATGAACCGCCTCGCCTGCCAGGTCTTCCGCTGCACGCCCGATGAGATCGCGAACCTGACCGCGAAGGACATCTTCGCCGACGGCGACTACCAGCGCGCCCAGGTCGAAACGCGGCAGCGGATCGAACAGGGCTTCAAGGAGGGCGGCGGTCGCTACGTGCGCAGCCGGAACCAGGATCTCCGGGAATTCAACATGCAGCGGCGCGACGGAACCGTCTTTCCCGCCGAGGTCCACAGCACGTTCGTGATGGACGCGGAGGGGCGCCCCTGCCGCATCCGGACCCTGGTCCGCGACATCACCGCCCGCAAGGAGATGGAAGCCCGTCTCGAAGAGATGAGCCTCCGCGATCCCCTGACCGGCTGCTTCAACCGCCGTTACATCGATAAGCGTCGGGCCGAACTCGAGCAGGACGGCGCCCACTGGGCGTGCCTTCTGTTCGACCTCACGGGTTTCAAAGCCATCAACGACACCTACGGCCATGCCGAGGGCGATCGCATTCTCGTGGCGTTCGCGCACTTCCTCCTCCGACTGCACCGAAGCGAGGACATCCTGGTGCGGCTGGGCGGGGACGAATTCGCGCTCTTCGTCCGGACGGTCGTGGAGGATGAGGGCCGCGCGGTGGCCGATCGCGTGATCGAGGCCGCGCAACGAGACAGCCCGGCTGCCTTCAACTTCGGCGTCGCGGTCCGTATGGCCGGCGAGGATGTCGCCCGCGCGCTGTCCCGGGCGGATCAGATGATGTACGAAGCCAGGGGCCGCAGCCTTCGTTCCACGAGGCGTTGAGTGGAGCCCTTGCCCGGCAGGCAGATCTTCGTCGGCGACATCCAGGGCTGCCGGGAAGAACTCGAGCGCCTGCTCGAGGCTTTGAAGTTTGATCCATCGCGGGACACGCTGGAGCCGGTGGGCGATTTCGTCAATCGCGGACCCGACTCCCTCGGCACCCTCCGCCTCCTGAAATCCCTGAATGCGGGAGGCGTCCTCGGGAATCACGACCTGCACCTGCTCGCCGCGCGACGGGGCGAACGCACCCTCAAGCCAACCGACACCTTGACGCAGGTCCTCGAGGCGGCGGACTGCGACAAATTGCTTTCCTGGCTGCGAGAGAAGCCGTTCATCAAGACGTGGCCGGGGATCCTCCTGATTCACGCGGGGCTGAGCCCTGCGTGGAAGGATCCCGTCGCCGAACTATCGGGACTCGACCCCGAGGTCCGGCATCCCAACATCGATGTCGCCACGCGAATCCGCTGGTGTAACGAGAAGGGCGAGATGCCGGTTCCCGAAACGGACCCTCCGCGTGTTTCCGGCTACCGGCCGTGGCACGACATCCTCGCGGGCCGCTTCGAGGAGACGATTGTCTTCGGGCACTGGGCGCGGCCGGGTCTGGTGAAGCGTCCCGGTTTTCGAGGCCTTGACAGCGGCTGCGTGTGGGGCGGCCGCCTCACCGCGTGGATCGCCCAGGACGACACCTTCGTGAGCGTGCCCGCGGCCCGGCAATACTCGGCGTGGTAGTCGGCGGCTGCTGCTCAGGGCAGAGGCGACGCGGCCGCCCTGGCCTGTGACTCGGAAGCGTCAGCCCAGATCTGCCGGGTGACCTTGAGCAGGACTGCGCCGCTCACCACGAATACTCCGGTCAGCAGCAGGGCCGGCGCGAGGCGAGCGGAATCTCCTGCGGCATAGAGGAAGTTGCCGACGGCGAAGAGGGACGACCAGATCACGAGGCAACCTGAGACCCAGCCAACGAAGGCCGCGCCGATGCGATTGTCCCGAGCCACCTCCGCGTCCGAGACGCCCGCGGCCTCGCGGATCTCCCGCCATCCGGGGCCCGAGGGCTTGACCTTGCGCACGAAGGCGATGAGAGTCGCGCGATCGGTCTCGGGACCCACGAAGGCGGTAATGAGCCAGCCGATGGTGGTGATACCCACCTGGACGATCGTGGTGAAGGCGAAGCCTGCGTCGGGCAGCATCACCGGCACCGCCAGAGAGGTGACGAGGGAAAGGACCATGGCCACGATCTCGCACCACGCCGAGACGCGCCACCAGAACCAACGGGCCACGTAGAGGAGCCCGGTTCCGGCGCCGATCGAGAGCAGCACTTGAAATGCCTGCTGCGCGGAACTCATGGTCAGGCTGAGGAGGGCCGCGACCACGTACAGACCCACCGTGGATACCCGACCTGCGCTCACGTAGTGGGAGTCGGGGGCGTCGGTACGGATGAACCGTCGATAGAAATCGTGGACCAGGTACGAAGAGCCCCAGTTGAGATGGGTCAGGATGGTGGACGAATTGGCGGCGAGCAAACCGCCGATCATGAGTCCCACAAATCCTTCGGGCAGGAACTTGAGCATGGCGGGGAACGCCGAGTCGTGGCCGATGAGCGAAGCGTCGGCTTGGGGGAACGCGGCCTGGATGGAGGCGAGGTCGGGATAGACGATGATCGAGCACAAGGCGGTGATGATCCACGGCCAGGGGCGCAGCACGTAGTGGGCGAGGTTGAAGAAGAGTGTGCCGGCGAGCGCGTCCTTTTCGGACTTCGAGGCCAGCATCCGCTGCGCGATGTAGGAGCCGCCGCCAGGCTCGGCGCCCGGGTACCAGTTGGCCCACCAGCTGATCGCAATGGGCATGATGAAGATCATCAGGGCGAGCTCGGACATTGAGAAGTTAGGAAGCATGTCGAGAATCGGCTGTCCCGAACCGTTCGACACCGTCATCACGGGCTGGCCGTCGGCCCCTGCGCTGACCTGCTTTGTGGCGAGGGCCGCCACCAGCGCTTTGAGCCCGGACCAGGCGCCCGGATCACCGGTAAGGCGTCGGCCCACCTCCACCAGGGAGAACCAGGCCGCGGCGATCACCGCGGTCATCTTGATGAAGAACTGGATCATGTCGATAACGAGCACGCCCCACAGGCCCGAATGCGCGGCGAAGGCCACGTTCAGGATGCCGCAGATCACGATGGTCTGAATCGAGGACATCCCGAAAAGGATGTTCGCGATCTTGCAGGCGGCGAGGGTCACCATGCCCATGATGAAGCAGTTGAAGAAGAGGCCGAGGTACACGGCCCGGAAGCCACGCACCACCGACGCGGATTTCCCCGAGTAACGCAGTTCGTAGAACTCGAGGTCGGTCAGCACACCGGACCGTCGCCACAGGCGCGCGAAGAAGAAAACCGTGGCGACCCCGGTGAGCACCATCGCCCACCACTGCCAGTTGCCCGCGACGCCGTATCGCCGGACCTGCTCGGTCACCCAGTTGGGGGTATCGGAGGAGAACGTGGTTGCGACCATCGAAAGTCCGGCCAGCCACCACGGCACCGAGCGACCCGATCCGAAGAACTCGGTCGTGCTCGATCCCGACCGGCGCGCCAGGAAGAGCGCCGGAACGAAGCAGACGAGAATCGAGGCGAGGGCGACGACCCAATCGATCCATGTGATGTGCATATGTCGCCAGCATATGTCGGCCTTGGCCCTCCCTGGCGCCCGGTTTGTTAACGTTGTCGATGATGACGCCTTCCCAACCAATCCCACCCCCGGACCCAGGAGACGGGGACGCTCCGTCGCGACGCGCGTTCATCGGAGCCGCGGGTGGGCTTGGCGCAGCGTTGATCCACTCAGCCGCCCGGATGAGTCCCGCGGCGACGATCGACGAAGGCGCCCTGCTGTTTCGCAGCGCGCCGATCCCCAGGGTTCGCGTGGGATTCGTCGGTTGCGGGCTTCAAGGCACCGAACACATCAAGAACCTCCTCGCCATCGATGGAGTGGAGCTTCGCGCGGTGTGCGATATCGCCCCCGAGAAAGCGGCCCGCGCGCAGAAGCTCACCACGGACGCTGGGCAACCCGAACCGAAAGCCTTCACCAACGGCCCGCGCGATTTCGAACGGCTGTGCGCCTTGGAGGACCTCGACCTCGTCTTCACCGCGACGCCGTGGGAATGGCATGTCCCTGTGATGCTCGCGGCGGTGAAGAACGGGAAACACGCGGTCACCGAGGTCCCGGCGGCTCAGACCGTGGAAGACTGCTGGAAGCTCGTGGAGACGGCGGAGAAGCAGAAGAAGCACTGCGTGATGATGGAGAACTGCTGCTACGACCGTCCCGAGATGATGGTCCTGCACATGGTTCGCAAGGGTCTCTTCGGCGAGGCCATGCACGCGGAGATCGGCTACCAGCACGACCTGCGTGCGATCAAGTTCGAAACCAAGGACGAAGGGCTGTGGCGTCGGGCTCACGCGACGCGCCTGAATGCCAACCTCTATCCGACCCACGGCCTCGGCCCGGCCGCGCAGGCCATGGGAGTGAACCGCGGCGATCAGTTCGACTACCTCGTCGCCATGGCCGGCAATTCCCGCGGCCTTCAGGATTTCCAACGCGAGCATCTCGCGGCAGACGATCCGCGGCGCAAGGAGCGCTACGTCCTCGGCGATGTCCATACCAGCCTGATCCGGACGAAGCTCGGCAAGACCATCTACATGGTGCACGACACGAACCTGCCTCGGCCGTACGCGCGCTACAACGTCTTCCAGGGAAGCAAGGGGATCTACATGGGGTTCCCCCCGCGCTTCTACTTCGATGGGCAGGAGCCGTCCCATCGATACAAACCGCTCGCCGACTTCGCCGCGGAGTGGGAGCACCCCTTGTGGAAGGCGGACCGCGTGGTCAACGCGAAACACGGCCACGGCGGCATGGACTTCCTCGAGGACCTGCGGCTGATCGAGTGCCTCCAGCAGGGGGAGCCTTTGGACTTCGATGTCTATGACGCCGCGTCATGGAGCTGCATGGTGGAACTCACCGCGAAGTCCGTGGCGTCGCGGTCGCGCGCGATCGACGTTCCCGATTTCACCCGGGGCGGCTGGAAGAACCGTCCGCCTCTTGGGATCATCGGCGGCTGAGCGCATTGCGCCTTCGATGCGAACTCGCGACCAGCTGATCGGAGCGGTGACGCTTATCGTCGCCACGTACTTCGGCGTAGTGCGTATCGCCGAGGCCAAGTGCGATGCCGCAGTTGGATCTCGCGGTCTGCCGCTGGACGAAAGCCGGCCCGACGATCTTGCCGCGTTCCGGCGCCTTCAACAGCAGCTCACGCTGATGGGACAAACAGGGTTCGCGGAGCGGCTGGAATCGCTCCGGGTGGCGAAGGAACTCTGGGTGGCGCCGGGCCTCGGGCCGGATCGATGGGCCGCCTACGTCGAAGCGCTCGGCCTGGTTCGGCGGATCTACATCCGGCGGGTTGCCCTTCTCGATCCGCTCGCTCACCTCTACCCGCGGGGCACTTCCGCGGCGCCTCACGCGCGGCAAGCGGCCTTCGCCTGGTTGAGCCTCGGCGGCGCCATGCGCCACGAACTGGCCCACCGCGACGGGGCGGTCGAAGAGGCCTCGGCCTACGCTATGGAACTCGCCTGGTACGAGGAGGTGCGTCGGTCGGACTTCATGAGGTCGCTCGAAGGCGAGAATCTTGCCGCCTGGGAGTGGGCCATCGATTCCTCGGTCGCGAGCGCTCAGAAGGCGGCGCGCCTGGCCGGCGTTCCGATGGGCTAGCCTCCCCCTCATGATCGGCTTCACCAGACCTCGGATCCGCCTCGTCCTCACCCTTGCCTTCCTGGTCGCGCCGGTTTCGGCGTTCGCGCAAAGAGCGCCCGGCTCGCCGGCCGTCCCCGCCGCATCTCCCGAGCCGCCGGTGGTGGCATCGGTCGACCCCGATTCTCCGCGCGCCTCGATCACGCAGTTCCTGGAGCTGACCCGCTCACGCCAGTACGATCGGGCGGGCGCCTTTCTCGCGGTGTCCGATACTCAACGTCCTCGATCCGCGGAACTCGCGCGGTATCTCAGAGCCGTGCTCGACCGGCACATGTGGGTGGACCTCGAGCGCCTCTCACCTCGATCGGCGGGCGACGAACGGGACGGCCTGCCGCCAGGGATGGATGAAGTTGGCCGGTTCCCGAGTCAGGAGCCCGTCCGCATCGTGCGACTCGAAGGCGTGCCCGAGGCCCGATGGGTGTTCTCGAACGGCACGGTCAGCCGCGTCGACTTCTGGTACGCGGGCCTTTCCGACCGCTGGATCCGCGAGAATGCGCCGGAGTTCCTCCTCCGCAGGGGGCCCAAGGACATGCTCTGGTGGCAGTGGATCGGCGTCCTCCTCCTCGGTGGGCTGTCGGCGCTGGGCGGGCGGCTTCTTGCCATTCCGGTGGGGCGCCTCCTGCGCCGCGTCTTTTCGCAAACGAAGACTCCGTGGGGCGACGTCTTCCTCGAACGCGCGACGCCTCCGCTCACCCTGCTGCTGGGCGTGGCCGTGGCGTGGTTTCTCTTGCCGTTCCTCGACCTCTTCGAGCCCGGGCGTCTCTCCGTGGCGAGCGTGCTGCGCGCCGTAGCGCTCATCGCATTGTTCTGGGCGATCTGGCGATCGATCGATCTCGGCGTCAGCGCGCTGCATTCATCCTCCTGGAGTCAGGCGGCTTCGGCGAAGTCGCTGGTGTCCCTCGGCAGCGGCCTCGCGAAGGTGGGAGTGGCCGCCTTCGGACTGATCGCGGTTCTTTCCGAACTCGGCTACCCGGTGTCGGGCCTGCTCGCGGGTCTCGGCATCGGCGGGCTGGCCCTGGCGCTTGCCGCCCAGAAGACGGGCGAGAACCTCTTTGGCTCGTTGTCCCTCGCCCTCGACCGGCCTTTCGACGTGGGCGAGTTCGAGAAGATCGAAGACTTCGTGGGACATGTCGAGAACGTCGGCCTGCGCTCCACCCGATTCCGGACGCTCGACCGCACCCTGATCACCATTCCCAACGGCCGCGTCGCGGACATGAAGATCGAGAACTACACCTCCCGGGACCGCCTGCGGCTCGCGTGCACGATCTCCCTCCTGCACGGAACGAAGGCGGCCCAGGTGAGGGAGGTTCTGACCGGCATCGAAGCCCTGTTGCGCTCCCAACCGAAGGTGGGGCCTGACGCGGTCACGGTTCGGCTGAGGGAGTTCGCGCCAACCTCCCTCGACATCGAGGTGAGTGCCTGGTTCCTGACCTCCGATTGGTCGGAGTTCCTCGCCATCCGTCAGGAGCTTCTCCTTCAGATCATGGAAGTGATCGAAACGGCGGGCACGAGTCTCGCTTTCCCGACCCGCACTCTCATGCCGGCCGATGACGTCCCCGTTCCGCGCGCCCGGGGAGGGACGACGGCGGAGTGACACGCGCGCTTCAGCGCGGGCGGTGGTTGTAGCGGTTGATCGACGAGTAAGGATCCGGCCAGGGGAGACGAACCCCGAAGTCGTAGGCTGCGTGCCTGGTCCAGTAGGGATCGTAAAGATGCGCGCGCGCGAGAGCCACGAGGTCAGCGCGGCCCGCGGCAAGGATGGTGTTGGCGTCGGCGAAGGAGGAGATCGCGCCCACCGCCATCGTGGCGATACCGGCCTCGTGTCGAATGCGATCGGCGAACGGGGTCTGAAACAGCCGACCGTAGCGAGGGCGTTGCTCCGGCACGGTCTGGCCTGCCGACACGTCGATGAGATCGCATCCGTGGTCTTTGAAAGCCCGGGCGATCTTCACCGCATCGCCGCCATCGATTCCCCCATCGACCCAGTCGGTCGCGGAGATGCGGACGCTCATCGGCCTCTCCGCCGGCCACGCTCCACGGATGGCATCGAAGACCTCCAGGGGATAGCGCAGCCGATTTTCGAGCGAACCGCCATAGGCGTCGGTCCGGTGATTCGTCAGTGGCGACAGGAAACTCGCGAGGAGATACCCGTGCGCGCAGTGAAGTTCGAGGATGTCGAAGCCCGCCTTCCGCGCCCGTCTCGCCGCCTGCGCGAAATGTCCCTTGACGTCGGCCATGTCCTCGGCCGTCATCTCCCGCGGCGAGCGCTTGCCCTTGGACCAGGGTATCGGCGAGGGCGCGACGAGTTCCCAGGACCGGTCGTCGGGCAGGGCTTCATCGCCTTCCCACTCCCGCGTGGACGCGCCCTTGCGGCCGGCGTGGCCGAGCTGGATCCCGATCTTCGCGGTGCTGTGTTTGTGGACGAAATCCACGATCTTCTTCCAGGCGCGCGCGTGTTTGTCATCGTAAAGGCCCGTGCACCCGAGGGTGATCCGGCCTTCGGGCGACACGTCGGTCATCTCCGCCATGACGAGGCCAGCGCCACCCATGGCGCGGCTGCCGAGATGGACGAGATGCCAATCGTCGGGGAGCCCGTCCTCGGCGGAATACTGACACATCGCCGAAACGACGATGCGATTTTCGAGAAGCAGCTCGCGCAGCTTGAACGGCGCAAGGAAAGGCGGGGCCACACCACGGGCGGGACCGTTTGGCGAACGTTCGACGAGCTCGAGATGGGGAGCGATCACACCCGCCTGCTCCTCCGCCTGACCCACGAACCAGGAGTCGATCTCCGCCACGTAGGCGGGGTCGCGCTTCCGCAGATCCTCGTGGGTGATACGCAAACTGCGGGTGACGAGGTTGAAGCCGAACTGAATGCCCGGTGTGTCCATGTAGCGCTCGGTGTCTTCGAACCATTCGAGGCTTGCCTGGGCCGCGCGCTGGAGGCTCTCCACCGGACCGCGGCGCTCGCGCTCGTAGCGGACGAGGGCGTCGGGGATCGTCGGCTCCTCGGAAAGTGCCGCGGCGAGGGCGATCGAATCCTCCATCGCGAGCTTGGTGCCCGAACCGACCGAGAAGTGCGCGGTGTGAGCGGCGTCGCCGATGAGGACCATCGAGCCGTCCGACCAGCGTTCGTTGACGATGGTCGGGAACCGGCGCCAGATCGAGCGATTGGGGATGAGCTTGCTGCCCTCGAGTTCCTCGCGGAAAAGCGCTTCGCAGTACGCCACGGTCTCGGCTTCGTCCGTCTCCTTTAGGCCGGCGCGGCGAAACGTCTCGTCCGTCGCCTCGACGATGAAGGTCGAGCAGGGTCCATCGCCCTTCGGATTCGTCTCGTACTGGTAGGCGTGGACGCGGAACAGGCCGTGTTCGTTGGTTTTGAAGTAGAAGGTGAAGGCGGGAAAGCGCCGCGTTGTCCCGAGCCACACGAAGCGGTTCCGACGCTCGTCGATCCGGGTTCCGAACCGGGCGGTGGCCTCCGTGCGCAGGAAACTCGCGACCCCGTCCGCGGCCACGATCAGGTCGGCTTGAGGCAGGTCCTTGCGCGACTTGATCTCGACTCCGTTTCGTATCTCGACGCCGAGCTTGAGGGCTTCATCGCGGAGGATGCGCAACAGCGCGGCCCGCGCGATGCCGCTGAAACCATGGCCAGTCGACCGGAGAAGCTGCCCGCGGTAGTGGACGTCGATATCGTCCCAGTGATGGAAGCTCTCTTTGAGCTTGTCGATCGTCGCGGGATCGGCGTTCGCGAGGTTGTCCATGGTCGCGTCGGAGAACACGACGCCAAAGCCGAAGGAGTCGCCGGGCTGATGGCGCTCGAAGAGCGTGATCTGGTGGGAGAGGGATCGCTTCTTCAGAAGGATCGCGAGATAGAGGGCGGAGGGGCCAGCGCCCGCGCAGACGATTTTCATGACCGGGGTCGCAGCAACTGGGCGGCGATGAGGAGGTGCTGAATCTCGGTCGTGCCTTCATAGATCCGGAGCGAGCGAACCGAGCGATAGAGGAGATCCACCATCGACTCCTTCAAGACGCCACGGCCCCCGAGGATCTGCACAGCATCGTCGATGATCGTCTGAGCGTTCTCGGTCGCGAAGGCTTTCGCCATCCCCGACTCCAGGGTGACGCGCTCGGCCCCTTTGTCCTTCTCCCAGGCCGCCTCGTAAACAAGCAGGCGGGAGGCGCGCAGCCGGATCGCCATGCGGGCGATCTTGTCCTGGATGAGCTGGAGATCGGCGAGAGGTTTGCCGAACTGATGCCGGGTCTGCGCGTGAGAGATCGCTTCGTCGAGTGCCCGGCCGGCCATACCGCACGCGGCCGCGCCCACGGTGGCGCGCAGCCGGTCGAGGGCGGAAAGCGCGAGCTTCAGACCCTCACCCTCCTTGCCGATCCGCGCGGACTCAGCCACGCGGCACTCACGAAAGGCAATCTCGCCCAAAGGGTGCGGCGCCGACATGACCAGAGGCCGGACGAACTCCACGCCGGGATTCGTCGCCTCGACCAGGAACGCGGTGATGGACTTCGGACGCGCGCGATCGAGGGTGGCGAATAGGACATAGAAATCAGCCAGGCCGCCGTTCGAGATGAGTGTCTTGGTTCCATTGACGATGTAGCCGTCACCCTCACGCCGCGCTTCGCAGGCGATGGCGTGGGCGTCCGATCCCGCCTCCGGCTCGGTCATCGCGAAACCGCCCATCGCCTCGCCCGCGATGGCCTTCCCCGCGAATTCCACCTGCGAGGCGGAGCCACCGAGGAGCAGGGGTGTCGCGCCGAGTGCCTGCAGCGCGAAGACCGCGTCGGCGAGGGGCGAATGGAAGGCGAGTTCCTCGCGGAGAAGACAACAACCGCGGTAGTCCCGCGCGCGGATCGGCTCGAAGAGCGAGGCGTCCCCCATCAGCTTGAGAAGAGCGCGAGCCTCCGCACGGGCTTCGACATCGGTCTCCGGGTGTTTGCGCTTCGCGAGCACATCCCTTGAGAACATCTGCGCCTTCGCGAGCAGCGCGGCGTGCCCCTCGTCGAGAAACGCGCGGATCGGGTGGAGTTCGACGCTCATTCGAACTTCGGCTCGCGTTTCGCCATGAACGCGTTGTGCGCCTCGGCGAAGTTCGGGCTCTGCATGCAGATCGCCTGCAGCTCCGCTTCGTTGTCGAGCGCGGTGCGAAGGTCGAGCGAGGCCTCGCGATTGAGCGCCTGCTTGGTGACTCCGAGCGCGAACGACGGGCCTTTGGCAAGCCGAAGTGCGAGGGCCCTTGCTTCGACCACGGCGGCTTCGGGCTCATGGACGCTGGTGTACAGGCCCATCGAGTGCGCCTCGGCGGCGCTGATGAAATCGCCGAGCATCAAAAGCCTGCGCGCGTGCGCCTCACCCACCAGACGCGGCAGGAGCCAGCCGGCGCCCATGTCCGCGCCCGTGAGGCCCACCTTGGTGAAGAGGAAAGCGATCTTCGCGGTGTTTGAAGCGACGCGAAAGTCGCAGGCGGCCGCCATGACCGCGCCCGCGCCGGCCACGGTTCCGTTGAGCGCCGCGACCACCGGACGCCGACACTCCCTGATCGAGAGGATGAGTTCGCAGGTGGCCCGGGTGAACGCCAGAAGCTG
>JANNJB010000909.1:0-3037 GCA_031405615.1 Vicinamibacteria bacterium
CCCGACTTCGATGTGCGGCCCGCGGTCACGGCTGTCTCCTCGGGTCTCGTCTCCTCGGTATTGGTCTCGGGGGCGACTCCGGCAAACCTCCTGGTCAACGATGCGCCCCGGACTGTGACCATCGGCGGGTCAGGCCTGGGGGCCGTCACGCATGCGTTCGTGGGACTCGACCGGTTGACCCTGGGCACGGTGAGCGCCAATAGCGTCACCGCCACATCCCCGGCCTTACTCCCCGCCGGCGACCGGCCGGTCGTGGTGGTGGACTCTCTCGGCGGCATCTCGGCGTTTGGAGGACCCGGGGTGCCGGGTGCGCTGGCCGTCGTGAACTCGCCGACGGCGCAGCCGCCCGAGGTCGTGTATGCCGCCGCCAATGCGGTCAATCGTGTCGCGGTCCTCCACGCGGCCTCGGAAACTCAGATCGTGAGTTCGTTCCCGGTTTCCGACTTTCCAACGAACATGGCGATCACCCCGGACGGCGCACTCCTTTTCGTCAGCCAGTTCACCGCGGGGCGGGTGGAGGCTTTCAGCCTGGTGAATGATTCCATACGCGGCTGGACGGTCAATCAGAAAGTCGCGAGTCTGCACGTAGGCGGCGCCCCGCAGGCCCTGACGATGAAAAAGGACGCCTCACGGCTCTACGTCACGACGCTGGACGGGTACGTGGCCGTCATCGATTCGAGCGCCCGGCCGCCGGTCTTGATCGACGTCGACAACAATCCCGCGACCATCGACCCGGAGATCGACGCCTTGCTCTCACCTGGCCTCAGTCGAATAGTGATCGCCAACTTCGATGCCTTCGGCAATCCTGACGACGGAAGCAGCCGCAGCCTTACCCTGAGCGACGACGATCAGTGGCTCTATGTGGGCCGCTCCACCGCGCCCCACATCGTCGCGGTGCATGTCGACGACGATCTGGTGCCGATTTCCGATCGGACGTTCTTCTCGATCCCAGCTCTCCCCGGCCTGCTGCCGCCCGGGAACGGCCGACGGGTGGATGGGCTGGCCGTGCGAGGCGCGCGTCTCTACTTCGCGAGTTCGGGCGACAGTTCAGCGATCCTGCGCCTGTTCGACATCAGCGGCGCGACCATCACGCCCGCTGCGGTCCCGTCCCTGGCCCTTCCCGCAGGCGCGGCGCCAGGTGTTCGGACGCTCAAACTGAGCGACGACGGCAAGTTCCTTTACGCCGCCTGCCGCACTCCGGGAAGCGATGTCGCGCAAAGCTCCGTCCACATCATGGACGCGGCTGCCGACACCTGGGTCGCGAGCCTCGGCGTTGGGGCCTTCGCGGCGCAAGTCTCAGTCTCGCCCACCTCGAACTTCGCGTACGTCGGCTCCACGGAGCGCGATGTTGTCTACACGATCGACGCCCGGCCCGGCCCCACGCGGCACACCATCATCAGCGCGACCGGTGGGCCGCTCGGCATCGGGAGCACCGCGGTCAGTCCCGGACTGATCACGCCGGTCGGCGCCTCGGTGGAGGTATCGCCCGCCCCAAACGTGAACCTCACCTTCTCGAACATCGCGGTTGCCGGGAATACCACCGTGACCACGCTGAACGTGACGCCTTTGACCATGCCCGAGGGCTTCAGCGTCCTCAATGTGGTCGGTAATCCGGTGTACTACGAAATCAAGACCACCGCGACCTTCACGTCCGGGGCGAAGGTGTGTCTGACCTATACCGATTCTCAGGTGATGGGAGTCGACGAATCAGTTCTTCGCCTGATGCACGAAGAGGGTGGCATGTTCGTGGACCGAACCATCGGCATGCCGGATACAAACCCTTCTGCCAACCGGATATGCGGCTCCGTGTCGGGCTTCTCTCAGTTCGCCATCGGCGTTCGAACCGGTGCCCGCACTCTCTGCTCGGTCCTCGGTCGAGAGGGACATCCCCAGGGAAGGGATGTCGATACCTTCGAGTTCGAGGGCGCGGTCGGCGAGCAGGTGAGCCTGCGGCTCGACGAGAGCCCGGATCCCGGCAACGGGGGAGACCGCGTGAAGATTGTGCTCCTGGACAAGATCAAGGGGAGAAAGCTGAAGGATCGCGACAATGGCTCCCTGCCGTTGAGCATCGACGCCATCCTGCCCGCTTCGGGCCGCTACATCGTGAGAATTGAGAGAAAGACTGGCGCTCACGGCTTCCACGGCAGCTATTGCGTTACGCTCCAGTCGTCGGCCGCCGCCTTCACTTCATTCGCGGCCAGGCCCAACGTTGAGCCTTGAGAGAGTGTGCCGAGAACCGCAGGTGCGCCCGGCCGCCTAGTCCTTGGAGATGCGGTAGAGATACTTCTGCCCGCGCAGGTACATCTCATCGTCCGCGAGGGCTGGTGAAGCGTCGAATCCGTCGGCCAGCTTGTTGGTGGCCAGCACCTTCAGCGTCGGCCCCGCCTCGATCACCATCATCACGCCTTCGCGGCTCAACACGTAGATCCGGCCGCCCACCGCGACCGGCGAGGCGTAGACGTTGCTGAGGCCTTCGAGCCGCTGGGTGTAATCAGGCTTCCCGGTGGCCACGTCGATCCGGGTCAGGACCGCGGAGTTGGTCTTGAGGAAGTAGAGACCGCCTTTGTAGAGAAGGGGCGAGGGAACGTAGGGCGTGTCCCGGTCATAACTCCAGGCGATGGCGGCCTTGCCGGTGACATCGCCCTGTGCTTCGGCAAGCCGCACCGCCATGAGCGCGTTGCCTCGGAAGCCGCTGGTCACGTAGACCGTTCCGTCCGCGTGGACCGGTGAGGGAATGACGTTGGCAGTCATGCCGCCCGCCTCCCACAGCGCTTTTCCGGTGGTGAGGTCGTAGCCGCGCACGCGGTTCGTGGCGTTCACGATCACCTGTTCCCGGCCGCCGTGGGTCACCACGATCGGGGTCGACCACGACGTTGGTTCGTCGCGTTCGGTGCGCCAGAGTTCGCGGCCTGTCTTCCGGTCGAGGGCCACCAGGAAATCGTGACCCTCGTGGTCCCAGTTCACGACGAGACGCTCTCCGTGGAGCACGGGCGATGCGCCCTCGCCGAACGAGAGCCGCGTGCGCATCGCTCCAAAC
>JANNJB010000910.1:0-2208 GCA_031405615.1 Vicinamibacteria bacterium
GCTTCGGGGGTGAGCGCGGCGCCGTGCAGCTTCGAACCCGTGACCGTGACGGGCGGACGGCCGTCGCTCGTTTCGATGCGCGCGCCCATCCCACGCAGCGGCCTCGCCACCCGCTCCATCGGACGTCGGTTCAGTGATTCGTCGCCCGACAGTATGGCCTCGAAGTTCGAGCCGGCCAGAAGGCCCATCAGCAGGCGAAGCGTCGTGCCGGAGTTGCCGCAATCGAGGGGCCCCGGCGGGGCTGCGAGGGATTCTCCGCGGTGGACCGAGAAGCGGCGCCGATCCTCGCTGAGGTCGAAACGCACGCCCAGGGATTCGAGACACCGCCGTGTCGAGGCGCAGTCTTCGCCGAACGAGGCGCCCTCGATCGTGGTGCGACCCTTCGCGATCGCCCCGAAGAGGAAGGCGCGGTGCGTGATCGACTTGTCGCCGGGAAGGCTGAAGGTTCCGCGAAACGAGCGGGCGGGACGGATTCTCATGGGACGCGAAGATTAGCGTTGAAATTCTCGGCGCGGGCGTCGAATATCGACCCTGTGTGTCATATCCTCCAGCGTTAGCCATGACGGCCAGCCCCGCCACCGTGCGCATCGACTTTGAAAGCCGGATGGATATCCTGGAAGCCATCCAGGCATTCGTCGATCGTCTTGCCACGATCGGAGGTCTCGACGAGGACGGCGTTCACGACCTCTCGGTTTCGGTCCGGGAGTGTGTGGTGAACGCTCTCAAGCACGGGAACAAGCTCGACCCCCAAAAGCGCGTCAGCTTGAGTTTCTCCATGACCCAAGGCGCGATCGAGGTAACGATCCAGGACCAGGGCGCCGGTTTCAATCCTGATGCCGTGCCCGATGCGACCGCGCCCGAAAACATCCTGAGCGCGGCCGGGCGGGGTCTCTTCTTCATGCGCGCCTTCATGACCGAGGTGGAATACACCTTCCCGCCCGAAGGCGGAACCGTGGTGCGGTTGCTCAAGAAGATCGAGAAGCCCCAGGCGTAGAACGTGCGTCCGGCGCCTGGCGCCGATAGCGCTACTTCTGTGCGGGAGAGGGGGACGCCTTCGGGTCGGCGGGAGGCTCCAGGAGGAGCCGGGCATCCTTGACGAAGGGCGAATCCGGGTACTCGTCGAGGAGGCGGGCCAGAATCGGCGCCGCTTCGGTCGATCGGCCGGAGTAGGCGAGGCACTGGCCGAGGCGGAGCAAGGTCTCGTCGGTCTGCTCGAAGTCGGGGTAATTCTTGAGGATGTTTTCGTACCGCGGAATCGCGGCGCGGTAGGCCTTTCGGGACTTCTGATAGAACCAGGCCACCACGAACTCCGACCGGGCGAGGGAGGCGCGGCAGCTCTTCACCCGCTCCCGCGCGGTCTTGGCGAGGGGGGAGTCGGGGTAGCGGTCGAGGAAGCCGAGGTACTCGTCGAGAGCCTGGAGGACCTGGGTCTGGTCACGGTCGTGCGAATTGCGCTGGTTGTAGAAGCTCTCGCCGATCTGGAACTGCGCGTAATCCCCCCGCGGGTGCGACGGGAACACGGTCAGAAACTCGCGATACTGACCGGCGGCGAGTGTGAGGTTCCCGGTCCCGCCTTCCTGGAAATACGCGTCCCCGGCCGCGATTCGGGCCTGCGGCACCAGGGGGCTTTGCGGGAAGCCGTCCACGATCCTCCGGAAGTGCTGTCTGGCTATGTCCCACTGCTTGCCCTTGAGGGCCTTCTGCCCCGCTTCCCAGATCACTTGATCCGAGTTGCTCGCGAGGGTAGCGATGTCGACCTCCTGCCGCCCGCAGGCCAGAGTGGAGGCCACGAGGGCAAGAGTGAGACTCGTTCGAGTCCAGGCAGATTTCATGAACAGATCCATTCCCATTCCGCTTTCAGTCCGGCGGGCAGCGGCGTCTTCGGGACGAACCCGAGATCGGCGGCCGCCAGCGTCGTGTCCGCAAGAGTATCCCGCATGTCGCCCTTCTGACCCGCCTGGCGGTCGATTCTGACCTCCCGACCCGTGACCTCGCCGATCGCCTCCAGCACCTTGAGGACCGAGATGCGCTGGCCCCCGCCCACGTTGTAGACGCGCCCGGGTTTGGCCTGGACGACGGAACACTGGAGAACATCGACGAGGTCGGAGATGAAGGTGAAGTCGCGGGTTTGCTCCCCGTCTCCGTAGAGGGTGATCGCCTGACCATCGCGCACCGCCTTCAAAAAGCGGTGAAACGCCATGTCGGGGC
>JANNJB010000911.1:0-3083 GCA_031405615.1 Vicinamibacteria bacterium
CAGCGCGCCCTCTTCAACTACGACGCGACCATTCCGCCTGGCGTCGTCGAGAAAGGCGTCGAGAAACGCGAGGGCGCCTCCATTCGCGACGTCACGTTCAATGCCCTCATGGGGAAGGACATCGCGGCCTACATCGTGACGCCCGAGGGCAAGGGTCCCTTCGCCGCGGTTTTGTGGGTCCACTGGCTCGGCGAGCCCGAGACCACGAACCGCACGCAGTTCCTGAACGAGGCGGTGAAGCTCGCCTCGCAGGGCGTCGTCTCCGTACTCGTCGACGCGATGTGGTCCACCGCGGTCAACCCGGACTGGTTCGGCAAACGTGTGCCCGAACAGGACTATGCGAACTCGGTCAAACAGGTGATCGCGTTGCGCCGCGGCATGGATCTCCTTCTTTCGCAGCCGAATGTCGACAAGGCCAGGGTTGGCCTCGTCGGTCACGACTACGGCGGGATGTACTCGATGATGATGGCGGGCGTCGATCAGCGCGCGAAGGCCTACGTCTACGTCGCCGTGGTCCCGAGTCTCAACGACTGGGCATTCCTCGGACCCCAGCCGAAGTCGCGAGCCGCCTACCTCAAACAGAACGCGATGCTGGAGCTCACCGACTACCTGCGCCAGGTGAAGAACGCGGCGACGTTCCTCCAGTTCGGGGCGAAGGATGTCTACGTGTCGCGCGTCGAGGGTGGAATGGTCGCAAACGCCGCGGGGACGAAGAACCGGAAGATCTACGAGACCGGACACGACATGAATCTTCCGGAGATCGCGGTCGACCGGGCGGCTTTTCTTCAGAAGGAACTGGCCCTTGGAACTTCGTCCGCCCCGAAGCCGTAAACAGAAGACAAGGGAAGGACCCATATGTTCGAAACGCTTCTGGCCGATATCCGCTACGCATTCCGCTGGCTGCGCAAGAGTCCCTCCTTCACGTTGCTGGCCGTGGCGTCCTTTGCCATCGGCATCGGTTTCAACACCGCCCTCTTCACCCTCGTGGACGCCCTGCTTTTCCGGCCCCTGCCGGTCGAACGCCCCGATCGGCTCGTGGACATCTACACGAGCAGCAGCGATGGCGACACCTACTCGACCAACGGCTATCCGGACTTCGTCGACTGGAAAGCCCAGAACACGGTCTTCAGCGAGATGATGGCCTACAGCCCGTCCATGGCGGCCCTAAGCCTCACCGACCGCTCGCGCCTCCTGCTTGGAGAAGTGGTTACGGGGAGCTACTTCCCGGTTCTCGGAATCCGCGCGGAACTTGGCCGGACCCTTCTGCCCGAAGACGACATGCCCGGGGCCGAGCGGGTGGTGGTGCTTTCGCATCGGACGTGGACTCGTGATTTCGGGGGCAGCCCGTCCGCCCTCGGTCAGACCCTGCGCATTCACGGGCAGACCTACAAGGTGATCGGGGTGGCCCCAAAGACCTTCACCGGCATGTTGCCGATGTTGTCGCCGGAGCTTTGGACCGCGGTCGCGCACATCGACGACGTCGAGCCCATGGGAATCCAGGACGCCGTTCCCTCGCCGACCGGGACCTCGCGCATCGACCGGCGCGGCCAGCGCTGGCTCTTTGCGAAGGGGCGGCTGAAGCCGGAAGCCACGGTCGAGCAGGTATCCGCGAACATGGCGCTGCTCTCGAGTCAGCTGGCCACGACCTACCCGCAAACGAACAAGAACCGAAAGGTCTCGGTGAAGCGGACGAGCGATGTTCACATTCACCCGGAAGCCGACCGCACCCTCATGCCCATCGCGAGCGGCCTTATGGTCGTGGTGGGCATGGTCCTTCTGATCGCCTGCGCGAATGTGGCGAGCATGCTGCTCGCCCGCGCTTCGGGGCGTCAGAAGGAGATCGGTATCCGCCTTGCGATTGGCGCGAACCGCGGGCGGATCATTCGTCAACTCATCACCGAGAGCACGGTGATGGCTCTGCTTGGGTCTCTGGCCGGTCTCGCCCTTGCCTACGTTCTGCTCCAGGGCGCCACGGCGATGACCCTCCCGATTCCCATACCGCTGACCTTCGGCCTGGACATGGATCTGCGTGTGCTCGGCTTCTCGGTGCTGGTCACCCTCATGGCTGGTCTCGTCGCCGGGCTCGCGCCCGCGCTCAACGCCACCAACCTCAATCTCGTGGGCGAACTCAAGGGGGACGCGGCCGTAGTCCCGGCGAGCCGGCGGCGATTCACGCTGCGCGATTCGCTCGTGGCTTCGCAGATGGCGGTGACCACCGTGCTGCTGGTGGTTGCGGGGCTCCTGTTGCGATCTCTGCTGAGCGCGCAGCAGATGAACATCGGTTTCCGCACCGAAGGTGTGGCGGTGCTCTCCGCCGAACTGGACATGATCGGCTACTCGGCCGAGCGAGGCAAGGCGTTCTGGGAGCAGGCGGTGCCGCGAGTGCGCGCGATTCCCGGGGTCGAGTCGGTAGCTCTCACCGAACGCTCGCCTTTTTCCGTGAACTACAACCGGAACGCGATCTTCTTTCCCGAGCGGGCCGGTCCCGACGACAAAGGCACTGCGATCGACGTGACTCGAGTGACCCCGGAGTACTTCGAGGCTCTGCGCGTCCCCATCCTGCGCGGCCGTGGTTTCACGCCCGCCGACACGCCGGAGTCGCCCGGCGTCGTCGTGATCAACGAGGCGTTTGCGCGTAAACACTGGCCGGAACAGGATCCCATCGGGAAACGCTTCCGCACGCGCGCCGTGGATGGGCCCGAATTCGAAGTAGTGGGGATGACCGCGAACTATCGGGTCAACACCGTGGGCGAGCAGGTCACGCCATACATCCACTTCGCGGTGACGCAGCGCCCGTCAAATGGTTACGAGGTCCTGGCCCGGACGAGCGGCGACGCAGGGCTGCTTCTTGCGGCGCTGCGCAAGGAACTCACGGCCATGGAACCGAACATCGTGTTCCTCCAGAACCAGACGATGCAAAGTCAGGTGGGGGCCACCCTCTTCCCGGCGAAAGCGGGAGCGTGGGCGGTGAGTGCCGTCGGCGTGGTCGCGATGCTGCTCGCCGCGATCGGCCTCTACGGTGTCATCGGCTATTCCGTCTCGAGGCGCACGAAGGAGATCGGGGTGCGCATGGCCCTGGGCGC
>JANNJB010000912.1:0-1514 GCA_031405615.1 Vicinamibacteria bacterium
GCGTGGATTTCGTCGCCGCGGCTCAAGCCGCGGGTGTCCCCGAACCGACCGGTCCCTTCGCCGCCTTCGCCGCGCCGCCCACGATGAGCGCGCCCGTCGCCGGCCAGACGTTTGAAGTGCGGGCGCACTTCACGAACCGCAGTCCCGTGGATGTCACCATGCGCGGGATCGTCCTCGACACCGCCGAGGGATGGAACGTCTCGAGCACCGGGGCCGACGCCGCCGCCGCCCTGGGCAACAACGCGACCTCGAGCCAGCGCTTCTCCGTATCCCTGGCCCCGAATGTGTCTCTCTCATCCAAGCCCTACTTCTCGCGGCCGTCGATCCAGGAGTCCGTGTATCAGGTTTCGGACGTGAAGCAGATTCACCGGCCGGTGGCCGAACCGCCGGCGGTGGCGGTGGCGCGCTACACCGTCATGGGCACAGACATCGAGACCCGCGAGGTGGTGGTCCGGCGCGAAGGCAACCTCCCCTACGGTATCGAGTCGCGCGAGCTTCGGGTGGTGCCGGCACTCGCCCTGACCGTGACGCCGGGGTCCGCGGTGGTGCCGCTCAAGGCGCTCCGCAAGCGTGTCCAGGTCGAGGTCGACCTGCTCAACAACGTCGAGGGTGACATCGCGGGCGAGTTGGTCTTGAACCTCCCCAAAGGATGGACGTCTTCTCCCGCGACCCAGGCCTTCAAATACGCCCGCGCCGGTGAGCGCAGCGTCTATCGCTTCACCGTCTCGATCCCCTCCCTCGAGGACAAGACCTACGAGGTCACCGCCGTGGCGCGCGCCAATGGCCGTGAGTACACCGAAGGGTACTCGGTGATCGAGAAGCGCGACCTCGAAACGCGCCTGCTCTATCGGCCCTCGGCGATCACGGTGCGCGGCATCGATGTGGCGGTGCCCGCGGGCCTCAAGGTGGGTTACGTGATGGGTGTGGGCGACCAGGTGCCCTCGGGCCTGGCCCAGCTCGGCGTCAACGTCACTCTGCTCGGCGAGAAGGAACTCTCAAGCGCCAACCTTGCCCAGTTCGACACGATCATGACGGGCACGCGCGCCTACGCGGTCCGCGATGATCTCAAGACCTACAACCACCGCCTGCTCGAGTATGTGAAGGCCGGCGGGAACATGGTGGTGCTCTACAACACCCAGGAGTTCGTTCCCAATAAATGGGCGCCCTACCCCGCGATGCTGCCGCAGCGCGCCGAAGAGGTCTCAGAGGAAGACTCCCCCGTCGAGATCCTCGCCCCCACCGCTCCCGTCTTCAACTACCCCAACAAGATCGCCACGAAGGATTTCGAGAACTGGGTCGAGCAGCGCGGTTCGAAGTTCTTCACCGAGTGGGACAAGGCCTACACCCCGATGATCGCCACCTGGGACAAGGGCCAGGCGAAGCAGAGCGGCGGCTGGGTCCATGCGCCGTACGGAAAGGGGCACAACACATACTTCGCCTACGCCTTCCACCGGCAACTGCCTTACGGCGTGCCTGGCGCCTATCGACTTCTCGGAAACGTCCTGTCTCTCAAC
>JANNJB010000913.1:0-2559 GCA_031405615.1 Vicinamibacteria bacterium
CGATGTTCGGATTCCGCCTTGCCACCACGCTGAGGCCGATGCCGGTGATCACGAGGATCACGAAGAGCACGGTGGCCAGGGGCAGATTGTTCTTGAGCGGAGGTCGCTCGATCATCGCGATGTCATTGTAGTCCGCTAAATCGTGTTAAAAAGATCGTTTATGGTCAAGATGAGATCCCGGGCGCGGATCGGCTCGTGGCTTTTGGCGGCATCCCTCGCCGCGTCGCCCTGTCTCGCCACCGGGGTCCTTGCCCAGACCGCTTCGCCCGAGGCGTCCCCCGAGGTTCTCGCCCGCCCGCCTCTCGTCCTGGGCGTTGCGATCGACGAAGCCGGGATGGCGCAGGGCGACCTGCAGCGCAGTCAGGACCTCGTTCTGGCTCTCCTGGACAAGTTGCCCGAAGGTTCGCAGATGATGATCGGCTCTTTCAGCGGAGAGAAACGCATCGTGCTTCCTCCAACCGCCGATCGCGCGCTCGTCACCGCGACACTCGCGGGGTTTGAGGCCGGAGCCTCGGGCGTTGCCTTGCCCGACGGCCTGTTCGACATGGTCGAGTACCTCGGCGCCCAGGACTTCGCGGCGCGCGCCCTGCTGCTCTTTTCGGCGGGCCGGGTGAGAGAGGGCGATCTCCAGTTCGAGGATCCGCTCAACGCCGCCACCTCCAAAGGTGTTCCCATCTTCGCCCTGGCCCTTGGTCAGGGCGACGGAAAACTCTTGCGGCGCATCGCCAAGATCACGGGGGGGGAGTATGTCCGCCTGGAAGTGGCGGACGCCGCGATGCTCGCCCAGTCGATCGCACCGCGCGAGGGATCGGCCGCATCGAGCTTGGCATCGGCCCGCAGCCCCGAACCAGCTTCGCCCACCCCCACGCCGAAGGCGGCAACCGGCCTGCTCGGCGCCGCCGCGATCTTCTTCTCTCTCGGCGGCCTGCTCATGTTGGGGATCGTGGTGCTGCTGATCCGCCGGATGAGCGCGCCCGAGGCGCCGCGCGTCCCCGCCCCGGGTTTGCCTCAGCCTTCGCTTGCCCTCTCGCTGTCGCTCCCGCGAAACGATGCTCTCAGCCTGAGCTCAGGCCCCTCGGCAGGCCCTATCGACGACGACATCGCCCTCGAAAAGACCCTCGTGGTGAATGCCAACCCCACTTTGCGCGCCCTTTCGGGGCCCGGGGCCGGAAAGAACTTTCCTCTGTCCGCGACCGGGCACACCACGCTTGGACGCTCGCGCCGCAGCGACATCGTGGTTCCCGAAGATGGCGCGTCCGCTCAACACTGCCGGATCGATCGGGAAGGCGATTCCTACGTGGTCCACGATCTCGGCTCCACCAACGGAACCTGGGTGAACGACGCGCGCACCGAGCGCGCGATTCTTCAGCACGGCGACCGGCTGAAGGTCGGCGGGACCGTCTTCATGGTCGGCCTCTTCGGCGACCGAGGCTGAGTTTCAGCCGGCGAGGTCTTTGAGGGCCTTGGGCGCCGCGAAGAACACGAGGCGGCCCTGACCGGGGGCCACCTCGTCTTCGAAATCGATGAGAGCGGCGCCGCCCTTCTTGAATGCGAAGGAATCCGCGTGTGAGGCCCCGAGCCATTCAGCGGTCCACTCGGAGTGCCAGGGTTCATGCCCCACCCCCACGACCAGGCCCACGCCCGAGAGACGGGAGATTCCCTCCTCGAATGCGCGTCGCGAGCCGTTTCCAAGCGCTTCCGACTCCTTGACCGGAACCGCGGGCCATTGCGCGGTGAGGATCTCGGCCGTCTGCTTCGCGCGAAGCAGAGGGGAGGTCAGGAGCAGGTCGGGGGTGAGAAGGGCCGCGAGAGAACGCGCGGTCTTGCGAAACCGCACGGCGCCTTCCTCGGTGAGCGGGCGCAGATGATCGGAGATCCCTGGCGTATCGCGGTCCAGGGCGGTCGCGTGTCGAACGAGCAGCACCTTCATGACGTTGCCCGAAACACTATCACGACGCGGTTTCGTCGAAGTGGTGGACGGAGAGGCCGGTTCGATGGCCGTCCGGATCTTCGACATAGAGCGTCTTTGGCGTTCGATCCGCGACCCTGATGCCCAGATCCGCGAGACGCCGCTCGGCTTCCGCGAGGTCGCGGGCAGGGAAGATGAGCACGTGGCCCGAGCCCTCGGCCGGCCCGGCGCCGCGGATCGAATGTTCGAGCATGAGCACGGTGTCGCCCGCGCGCAGCCAGATCGCGCGCAGCGCCCCTTCGGATTCCACGCGCCGGATCTCGCGCAACCGGAAGGCCTGTTCGTAGAAGCGGGCCGAGGCGGCGCAGTCCTTCACGCGCAGCGCGATGTGGTGGATAAAGGTTCCGTCCATCGTTGCGGAGGCTAACCGATGCCCCTCTGCCAGAATCAAAGCATGACCGAGACCGTTCCCCGCCCGCAGAACCGCCTCATCCACGCGACGTCGCCGTACCTTCTCCAGCACGCGCACAATCCAGTCGACTGGTATCCCTGGGGCGAAGAGGCGCTCGCTCGTGCCAAGGGCGAGGAGCGGCCCATCCTCCTCTCGATCGGGTACTCCTCTTGTCACTGGTGTCACGTGATGGAGCGGG
>JANNJB010000914.1:0-5074 GCA_031405615.1 Vicinamibacteria bacterium
TTCGTTCAGTCCCGCCGTCGCCGGGGGCTTTCCGTCGCGTTTCGAAGTGCGCTCTGTGTGGTTCATCGTTGGGCCTCACTTCACCGCAGTCTTGACCCGGTCGATCAGTTTGTCCGCGGCCTGCCTGGTCTTTCCCACCGCCTGGTCAAGTTTGCCTTCACGCTTCAGCTTCGCGTCTCCGGTCAAGGCCCCCGCGGCTTCCTTCACACGCCCTTTGAGTTCGTCCGACTTTCCGCTGGCCATTTTCCTATGTCTCCTGGTGCTGGTCTGAAGTGAATGCTGCGCCGCTTCATGCGGCCGCCCCAACTCAGTGCAAGACATGAGCCACCGCTCCCACACGTTCAAGCATGGGGCTGCCCGCCCGCCCCGGTCGCCGCCCCGCCTTCCTTTGTAGAAAAGGGCGAGGGGGCATCTCCCTCGCGGGCATGCCGGTGTTGCGCCGCCCCGCGCATGATTCTTGCAGCCATCGCGACCGTGATTCACCCCCATTTCTTCAAAAGCCGATCCGCATGGATCGCGGCTTTCGGCTTCTCGATCCTCCCTCAGGCCACCTTTGCGCAGGCGGGGAACCAGGCCGCCGATGCCCTCGCTGCCGCCACCCGCGACATTCCCGAGTTCTCCATGGGAGATCTCGCCCACGCCTTCTTATGCCTGGTCGTCGCGGCCGTCCTCGGCACCCTTCTCGCGTTTCGTCCTCGACGCGCCGGCGGCCCGCCCCGCGTGGCCCACGTCACGCAATCGCAGATCATGATGGCGATCGTCGGATCCCTGGTCATGCTGATCGTGGGGGCAAGCCTGGCGCGCGCCTTCGCCATCGCGGGCACCGCGGGCCTCGTCCGCTATCGCGCCAAGATCGACGATCCCAAGGACGCGAGCGTGATGCTGGCATGCCTCGCGATCGGTCTGGCCTCCGGCGTCGGCCTGCTCTATCTCGCCACCGTCGGCGCCATCTTCATCATCGGCGTCCTGTGGCTTCTCGAATGGCGCGAACCCTGGCCCGCGAAAGCGTTCGAGCTCAAGGTATCGGCCAAGGCGCCGGCTGCCCTCAAGGCCGAGGTTGAAGCGCTCCTCTCCCGCAACAAGATGAAGTACGAACTCCGGGAATCGACGGAATCCCACATCGCGTACCTGGTCGAAGTGCCCCAGGGCCGGAAGACGGACCGGATTTCCGAAGCGATCTCGGCCCTGCATGGCGCGGACGCCGTAGACGTGGTCTGGGAAGCGAAGAAGGCCGCGAAGTGAGCCTGATCGTCGAGCCCGAAGACGGAATTGGTCCGCTCCTTTCCGCGATCAACAAGGCAAAGACCAGCATCGACATCGGGATCTTCCGGCTCGATCGCGCCGACATCGCGAAAGCGCTCCAGGCTGCGGTCGCCCGCGGGGTGCCCGTGCGCACCCTCATCGCTCATACCAATCGCGGCGGGGCCAAGCGGCTGCGCAAGCTCGAGCAGGACCTTCTGAAGACGGGGGCGAGCGTGCGGCGCACCGATGACGATCTCCACCGATATCACAACAAGATCATGATCGTGGATCGCGTGACTCTGTACGTCCTGGGTTTCAACTACACCGCACTCGACGTGGACAAGAGCCGGAGCTTCGGTCTCGTCACCCGGAAGCGCGAACTCGTCCAGGCCGCGGTCAAGCTGTTCGAGGCGGATTCGTTGCGGCTGCCGTACTCCACCGGTCCGAAAGGTTTCATCGTGAGTCCCGTGAACGCTCGGGAACGACTCGCGATCTTTCTGCGGGGCGCTCGAAAGACGCTGCTTCTCTACGACCCGAAGCTGACCGATCCGATGATGATCCGCATTCTGCACGAGCGCAGGGCTGCGGGCGTGAGCGTTCGCATCCTGGGCGCGATCGGCAAGCGCGGGGCGGGTCTTTCCGCCGAGAAATTCCCCGGCCGCAGGCTCCACGTCCGAGCGATCGTTCGTGACGGACAACAGGCCTTCCTGGGCAGCCAGGGGCTTCGAAAGCTCGAGCTCGACGGGCGCCGGGAAGTGGGCGTCATCGTCAAGGACCCGAAGGTCGTCAGCCGGATGACCCTCGTGTTCGAGGGCGACTGGGCGCTCACCGATCGCGCGAAACAGGACATCGCCGAGGCCCGGAAAGACGGGAAGGCCGTGGCCCGGATCGAGGCGGCGGCCACCGCCGAAGTCGAAGCCGCGGTGAAGGCCAGGACCGACGCGAAGGCGGAGGCACGGTCCGAGGCGGAGTCGGCGGCCAAAGCCGAAGCGAAGTCTGAGGCGAAGGCGGAGGCCAAGGTCGAGGCCCGGGCTGAAGAGAAGGCGGAAGAGACGGAGAAGAAGGAAGCCAAGGTGGAAGCCAAGGCCGAAAAGAAAGAAGCCAAGGCCGAGAAGAAGGAAGCCAAGGCCGAGAAGAAGGAAGCCAAAGCGGAAGCGAAGGCGGAGAAGAAAGAAGCCAGGGCGGAGGCCAAGGCAGGCGCGTGAAGGCCTGATCCGCCACGCCCCTCGTGGCCCGCACGGCGCACGAGGGGACTGCGTCTCGGCCGTTACCTTCGCGGGGTCGGCTTGAACCCGATCCCGGTTGCCCGGTGGGCCGCTTCGTCGTTCACGGTGATCGATCGCAGCATCCGCGTGAAGGTCTGGCTCATCGCGTTGTTGCCGTTGCCGGGGACGATGGACAGGACGTACATCACGTGGCCGTCTTGAAGGGCGCGAGTGACCACGGTGACCTGCTCATCCTGGCCGGTTACGGGTGAGCGACCGTTGAGGATGACGGAGTAGGACGCCGCGCCGTCGATCAGCTCCCGCCGGGCGTGACCCTCCTGGGCCCGAAGGTAAGTGTTCGAGCGAATGAGCTGTCTCACGAGATCGTCGGTCGCATCCTCGAGACTCCCGCCCCACTGGTCGTTGTCCTCGAACGGCGCATAGCTCCGCGTGGTGCTCCCGCTGCGGCGCGTCGTCTCGCCCTCAAAGGGCTCGTAGTGGTTGACGATCACACCGTAGAGCATGGCCTGCTGGCCGTTCGCGGTCTCGACCACGCCGCCGTCGGGAGCGATGGAAACGGCATAGCCGGAGTTCGAGCCGTAGGTGCGCCAGTTGTCAGGGTACGCGATCGTGTAGAGACCGTTCCTCTGATCGAACTGCTGGAACGTCGTGGATGGCTGGGACACGTTCACGTCGTAGGGTCCCTGGTCCGGTGCGTTTGAGCCCGGATTGTTGTCAGCGACCGCCTTCTGTCCGGGTGTCGCGGGAGCGGCCCGGAGACTCTTCAGATTGGTCTTGAGGCCGGCGAAGCCTCCGACCTCCCGCGACTGCGCGATCCGAAGTCCCGTGGCCTGCGTCCGGATGCGCGCCTCACGGTCGGCGGAGGCGGGATGGCTGCTCAGGAATGTCTCGAGCTTGCCCGGATTGCGGCCCTGCTCCGCTCTCAGGAGTTCGAAGAAGTTCGCCATGGCCACCGGGTTGTACCCGGCGCCGGCCATGATCTCCGCCCCGAGCCGGTCCGCCTGGTACTCGTCGTCGCGGCCGAATTTGAGGAAGGCCACGTTCAGTCCGATGCCGCCCACCGTGTTCAGGACCTGCGCCGTGTTGCCGCCCTTCTTTCCGAGCAGCCCCCCGAGGATTCCCAGGCCCGACTGAGAGAGGTAGGCCTTCGAGGCCTGGTGAGTTCCGTGCCGAAGCACCACGTGCGCCATTTCATGCGAAAGCACACCCGCGAGTTCGGCCTCGCTGCGCGCCGCGTCGAACAGCCCCCGATTCACGTACATCGGCCCGCCGGGAAGGGCGAAGGCGTTGATCGAGGCGTCGTTGACGGCCTTGATCGTGTAGGGATAGCGCGGGTCGGGCGCCTGTGCCGCGAGGCGGCTGATGATCGAAGTCAGGAACCGATTCACATTCGGCTGATTCAGGAGGGTGAGTTGTTTCTCGGCCTCGGCTGCCGACTGGCGGCCGATCTCGACGTCTTGCTCCACCGTGAAGAGGTTGAAGCCGGGCGTCGGGCGTTTGGTCTGAGCGGAAGCCACCAGCGGCGCCGCGAGCACAATGGCGCTTGCGAGCAGCATCGACGTCATGCGGATTGTTTTCATCATCCTCGTTGTCTTAGCAACCGCTGTGCCATTTGGGATCCTCTCCCGCGACGGGCTGCGCAGAGTCCCTTTGTAGAAACTACGAAGGATGTGCGGCCTCCTTCAGCCCGCGCCCGCGCCGAGAGATCGGGCCGACTCGCACGCTTCTTGCACACATCAAGGCATGAAACACCACGCCGCGCACCCGAGCCGGGCCACATCGTTCACGCTGATCGGGAGCCTGGGCCTGATGACCCTGTTCCTCCCGGCCCCGACGTCCGCGCAGACTCAACCGACGAGGGCGGAGGCCAGGGTAGCGGCAAAAGTCGAGAAGGCGCGCCGCGCCGGATTGAGAGCCGAGAAGGAGGCCGGCGAGGCGTTGAAGCGTTTCCACAAAGAGGTCGCGGAGTACGGGCGCCTGCATGCGGCGCAACTCGCGTGGCTTGGAACCCTTGAACCGGCCAAGGTCCAGGAGGCGTTGGCGCGCGCCATCGTTTCGAAACGTGACGACGCGCAGCGGGGCGACATCTTCGAGAAGGAGGTCCACCCGCTCTTCCGCCGGCTCCTCGCCGAACAACTCAAAGGACCGGATACCGCCGCGGCGCAGGAGGCGGTGGTGGAGGGAAATCCGACTCGAGAGGAAGACTCGGTGCCGGTGCTGGTGCGTGTCAACGCCGCCTACCCGTCGGGCGCCTCGCGCTCCACCGTCCCGCCGAGCCTTCTGCTGGCGCTGCCCGCGCTGCCCGCGTGCCTCCACTATCGGTTTGTTGGAACCGATCTGCTCCTCGTCGATTCCGTCGCCCAGATCATCGTCGACTTCCTGCCCGCAGCGACGCCCGCGCTGGTGGCCCGATGAATGCCCGAGGTTTCGGACGGTTCGGCCGCCTCTTTCTCATCGTCTCGCTCGCCCAGTGTTCGGTGCGCAGCGGGCCGCCTGCGGTGGCCCCTCCGCCGCAACGCGCGACCAGCGGCGCGCGGGCCGAAGCCCCGGCCGCTCTCGCCCTGCCCCTGAAGGAAGGATCGGTGCGCTTTGCCGTCATCGGCGAC
>JANNJB010000915.1:0-6045 GCA_031405615.1 Vicinamibacteria bacterium
CTCGGAGGTACTCACGTCACCCCCGCGCAGGGCTTCGTAGCCGAAGTCCCCACCCTGCTCGGAGGTACTCAAGTCACCCCCGCGCAGGCGGGGGCCTAGCGCGGCGGTCCGTCTACCGAGCGCGACGAAGCAAGCCCGTCCCACCACTACCAACCCTTAGCCAATTGCTGCGAGGCGCCGGACCGTCACTTCGAAGGCGCGCAGCCCCGCGGCCGGATCGCACACGATCGCCGGATGCGGCCGCCCGCGGATCGTGTCGGGATTCGCGAGCGCATAGCCCATGAGCGTTGTGGCGAGGGACCGACGCGCGAGATCGAGCTCCGGGGTGCGGGGCAGGGCGGTCACGAGATCCTCGAGTGCCATGGGCCACGGAATGCCGCGTCGCGTGGCGTCGACCACGATTCCCTTCACGAGGTTGTGCGGGAAGTTGAAGGTGAAGGAAAGCGGCGAGTATTCAGTCAGGGTGGGGCGGTGCGTCTCGAAGTCGGCGAGCAGGTTCGAGCGATGCGTCGTGAACAGCTCGCGGATTCTGGCCAGATCGGATTCGCGTGACGCCAGCGCATCGGGGGGACGGCCCCCGAGGAAGGCGGAAGCATCCGGCATGAGGCCGATCAGCAAAGCCTCGCTGATTGTCCGGCGTTCCGCCGACGCCTTTTCCGACCGCGCGCAGACCGTGTAAGCCTCAAACAGCGTTCGCAGGGCGAAACACAGCCACGGGTAGTCCGGGATGTTGTCCTCCCGAAGGGCGGTGATGCCGCCCGCGCACGTGACCTCGAGACCGAACCGCAGATGGCAACCCAGGATCTTCGCGTGAGCCAGCGAGAGCGTCACTCGATGCGGCTCGTCGAGCCGCTCGATCTTCGCGAGCAGACGGTCGTAGGCCGTCACATCCGGCTCGAAGTGCGAGGTTGCGATCAGGATCAGTGTCTCCGCGCTGCGCGCGAAGACCTGGCCGCAGCCCTCCGCGCCTTGGAGAGCCGCGAGAAGACGCGAGATCGTGGAGAGATTCGCGTTCGGTTCACCCTCGTCCCAGGCCCGAAGCGCCAGCAGACCGAGCAGGTGGGCGAAGTAGTAGTCGAGGAGCAGAGCCAGGACGAACCGCCCCTCGGCATGATCCTTCGGGCGGACCATGCCCTCCACGAAGTTCGTCACCTCCACCGGGATGGTGTCGTCGCTGAACCGGTCGGCTTTTCCGTTCCAGTCATGCAGCGCATGGAACCCGTCGCCGCGCGTCACATGATCGAGGTGCTTCACCCATCGTCCGGAGAAGAGCGTGGTCCCGGAGGCATCGAAGCGGTGGGCCCGCATGGAGTCGCGCAGGTGACGCGCGGCCCGGTCGAAGGTCTTCGCCTTCGTGACTTCGTCCACGATGGCCTTCCGCGTTCCCCCGGCAAGCGCGGCATCGAGGCCCGCGCACGCCTCCTTGAACGACCCCGCGGACATTCCCATCGCGCGCGAATCTTAGCGACGCCCAAGCCGAAGAACTAGAATCGTCGACAACCGATGACTTCTGCGACCGCCGTGAATCAGACCCCTGAAGAGACCCGCCGCCTTCGCCGTTCGAGCTGGCCCGTTCGCCGCTTCAAGCTCGGCGAAGAGCCATCCGATGATCTGTCCGCTCAGACAACTCCTGAGGAGAGGATCGGAATGGTGTGGTCCCTGACCCTCGATGCCTGGGAGGCCTCGGGAATGCCCGAAGCCACTCCTCGCGCCACCTGGCCGGTCCGCGTGCGTCGTCTCGGCACGCCCGAGGTTGATTGAACGAAGACTTCATCGACCTCCTTCGTTGCCTCCTGAAGCAGGACGCGCGATTCCTCGTGGTCGGCGCTCACGCGATGGCCGCGCATGGGGTCCCCCGGGCCACCGGCGACATCGACATCTGGATCGATCGCGACAGCCCGAACGCGCGCCGGGTTTTCCAGGCTCTGGCGAACTTTGGAGCCCCCCTCGCGTCGCTGAACGTCTCGCTTGCTGATCTATCCAACCCCGAGGGCGTCATCCAGATTGGTCTGCCGCCCCGGCGCATCGACATTCTCACCAGCATTTCGGGCGTCGATTTCCAACCAGCATGGGAGCGGCGGGTCACTTTTCGCTTTTCGGACCTGCTCGTCCCCGTACTGGGTCGCGACGACCTGATCGTAAACAAGCGCGCGGCCGGACGTCCAAAGGACCTGGCGGACATCTCGATCCTGGAACCCGGACCACGATAGGGTGGCGCCGTGACCCTGCCTCTCAAAGACCCCGTTGCCCTCCTCCGTGCCCTGATCGACATTCCCTCGACCACTTGGGAGGAAGGGCCGCTGTGCGAATCGGTCGCGTCGACCCTCGAAGGCGCCGGTTTCGCAGTCGAGCGTCAAAATGTCTCGCCGGGACGGTTCAATGTCATCGCGCGTGTGGGCGATCCCCTGGTCACCCTCTCGACCCACCTCGACTGCGTTCCGCCCCACATCCAATCAAGCGAAACCGCGGATCGCGTTCTGGGTCGCGGCGCGTGCGACGCCAAGGGTCTGATCGCGTCCCAGATCTTCGCGGCACTCAAGCTGAGAGCAGACGGCGCGAAGGATTTCGGGCTCCTCTTCCTCGTGGGTGAAGAGGAGGGTGGCGATGGAGCGAAGGTGGCGAACACCACGCCCGGCCGGAACCGATTCATCATCAACGCCGAGCCGACGGAGTTCAAACAGGCGGTGGCCGGGAAGGGCGTCCTGCGTATCACGCTCAATGCCGAGGGTCGGGCCGCGCACGCCGCGTACCCGGAGTTGGGCGATTCCGCGGTCTTGAAGCTTCTCGATGTTCTCGCCGAGCTGCGCGCCACGTCGTGGCCTGACGATCCAGTCCTGGGGCCCACGACGATGAACATCGGCACGATCCACGGCGGCCTCAAAGCGAACATCATCCCGCCCAGGGCCTCGGCCGAGGTCATGTTCCGAACGGTCACTCCCTCGGGCGACATCCACGCCTCGGTGGAGAAGATCGCGGGTGATCGCGCGACCATCGAAATCGGATCGACGAGCGAGCCCATCCATATGAAAGTGATCCCGGGGTTCGGACGCGGTGAGATCGTGGTCCGGTTTGGGACGGACATCCCCTACCTCGGCGCCTGGGGTCAGCCGATGCTTTTCGGCCCGGGCTCCATTCATGATGCCCACACTTCAAACGAGTACATCCTCAAGGCCGACCTTCACGAGGCGGTCGAGGTATATGCCGGACTCGTCAAGTCCCTCGTGGCCTAGCAGTTCAGAGGCGACGCGCTTTGGCAACATGACGCGCGTCATGGCGCTGGCCCGGGCATCTGCGACAGACTGCGTCCTATGGATGCCCCGGTTGATCTGACCCCAACTCTCCGGAGGTCGGTGTCGACTCCTGCCGTCGCCTGGAGGCCTGTGGCTATGCCTGTCGAGCACGGCGCCTGGAGTTTCCTTCTCGAACCCGTGATCCTGGGCCTCGTCCTCGCTCCTTCGGCGGCCGGGTTTTGTCTAGCGATCGCCGCGCTCGCCGCGTTCCTCACCCGGCATCCCCTTCGCCTCGCCGCCCTCGACTACCGGAAGGGCACGCGCTACCTGCGCACTGGACTCGCCGAACGGTTCACCCTCGCGTACGCTGCCGTCGCGTTCGTGTTCGCGCTCGCGGCCTTTGCCCTGGTCGACCGCGGTTTCATGGTCGCGGTCTTCGCCGCGGTCCCGTTGGCCCTTGGCGCGCTGGCTCTGGACCTAAGTGGCCGGGGACGCCATCTCGCGGCCGAGATCGCGGGGAGCGTCGCGCTTGGGGCGTCAGCGACGGCCATCGTCATGGCGGGCGGCGGTTCGGAGCGCGTCGCATGGATGGCGTGGCTGCTCCTCGCACTCCGGGCCGTCACCGCGATCGTCTACGTCCGCGCGCGTCTCGAACTTGAGCGCACCGGCGACTCGCCGGTCTTCGTGGTGATCCTCCTTCATGCCGTCGTCCTCATGGTCGTGCTGGGCCTGATGTCTTTCCAGCTTGCCCCCGGCCTCGCGGTCCTCGCTTTCGCCATCCTGCTGTTCCGCGCAGCGTACGGGCTGCTCTCGCCCTCACGAGGGGTGCGGGCACAAGTGGTGGGTATTCAGGAGGTGGGGTTTGGCCTTGTGACCCTCGTGCTTCTCGCCATCGGCCTTTACTGAGGGAGTTACCTCAGACGGCGGCCCTGCCGGACGGGAGCGGGCGGAGGCGGACGGTAAGCTCCATGACGTGGAATCCATACGCGAGTTGTACAGGATCGGCAACGGCCCCTCATCCTCCCATTCGATGGGTCCGCGGCTTGCGGCTGATCTCTTCCTCTCGAGGCACCAGGGCGCGCGCTACCGTGTGACCCTCTACGGCTCGCTCGCCGCGACCGGCAAGGGCCACCTCACCGACAAGGTCCTCGAGGACGCCTTCGGCGACCGGCCCCACGAGATCCTCTTCAACATGCGGGAGCGCCTGCCCCGCCATCCAAACGGCATGCTCTTCGAGACCCTTGACGATGCGGGCCACGTTCGCGTCTCCTGGAAGGTCTACTCGGTCGGAGGCGGCGCGATCCGCGAGCACGACGTGGACGACTGGACGCCTCGCGGGGCGTACGAACTCTCGAAGATGACCGACATCCTCGCCTATTGCCGCGACCATCGGATCGAACTGTGGCAGTACGTCGAGGAGTGTGAAGGCGTCGATATCTGGGACTTCCTCGGGGGAATCCACAAGGCGATGGAAGCAGCGATCGACCGGGGACTCCAGGGACTCCAGGGCAAGGGGATTCTGCCCGGTGTGATCAAGCTGCCGCGCAAGGCAAGGAGTTATCACGCCCGCGCGGTGGCTCGTGGCGGGCTTCTGGCCCGCACGGGGACGCTGTCCGCCTATGGCCTGGCGGTGAGTGAAGAGAACGCGGCGGGTGGAGTCGTGGTGACCGCGCCGACCTGTGGCGGCTCCGGTGTGCTTCCCGCGGTGATGCGTTATCTGCGGGAGACCCTGCCCGCGAACGAGCCGGCGATCCTGAGGGCTCTCGCTACCGCGGGTCTCATCGGCAACCTCATCAAGACGAACGCGAGCATTTCGGGCGCCGCGGTCGGGTGTCAGGGTGAGGTGGGCGCCGCCTGCGCCATGGCCGCGGGCGCCGCGGCTCAGCTCATGGGCGGGACCAACGACCAGATCGAGTACGCGGCCGAGGTGGGCATGGAACATCACCTCGGTCTCACCTGCGATCCGGTCGCGGGCCTCGTTCAGATCCCCTGCATTGAACGGAATGCCGTGGCCGCCGACCGCGCGGTTCACTCCGCCGAGTTTTCGATGTTGTCGGACGGCGCGCATCACATCTCCTTCGATGAGGTCATCGAGGCCATGAAAAAGACGGGCGCCGATCTCCACGAGGCGTACCGGGAGACCAGCATCGGCGGTCTCGCCGGCCTTGCCTCGTCGCCACCGAGCCTGATCGGCAACGAGTGCGCATGACCGGGGAGAAACCCTTCGTCCCCCTGACCACATTCGTCGAGCGTTCGCCCGACGAGATGAAGACGCGGGCGCGGGAGTTCTACGAAGAGATCCGGGGTCGTCGGACCGTGCGCGAGTTCTCGCCGCGTCCGGTCTCGCGTGAGGTGATCGAGGACTGCCTTCGGGCCGCGGGCACCGCTCCTTCGGGCGCCAACCTCCAGCCTTGGCACTTCGTGGTGGTGAGCGATGCGGAGATGAAGAAGAAGATCCGCGAGGCCGCCGAGGTCGAGGAGCGAGAGTTCTACGCGGGCAAAGCCCCGCCCGAATGGCTCGAGGCGTTAGCGCCTCTCGGCACGGATGAAAACAAGTCCTATCTTGAAACCGCGCCGTATCTCATCGCGGTCTTCGCGCAGAACTACGCGCTGCTGAGCGATGGCCGGAAGGTGAAGAACTACTACGTCACCGAATCCGTGGGCATCGCCCTGGGCTTCCTGATCGCGGCTCTCCATCACGCCGGCCTCGCCACGCTGACCCACACGCCGTCCCCCATGGGATTCCTTTCGACCGTTCTCAACCGCCCCGCGAATGAGCGCGCGTATCTTCTTCTCGTCGTGGGCTTTCCCGCTG
>JANNJB010000916.1:0-3821 GCA_031405615.1 Vicinamibacteria bacterium
ATCGGAACGGTGCGTGCGGGAATAGTGGCGGTCATCGCGGGACGAAGAGCAGGGCGAGGATGAAGACGAGCAGGGCGGTGAGGAAGTGCGTCACGAGCCTGGCGAGCGCGAGGCTGGTCTCGGACGACCCTCCCGAGGCAGATCGGAGGACACGTGCCGCAAAGGCGGCTCCGAGAATCGCATGGAGGACATGAACACCGAGAAGCAGCGCGATGAACGCATCATGCGGACGGGACAGGCCGCTCTCACCGGAGACGAGCGAACCGAGGACGAAAAGGGCGCCCGCCAGATACAGGCTGCTCGAAAGGCCGAGGACCGCGAAACCCGCGACACGCCGCCCTCCGCCGGAGCGCGCGGCCATCTCCATCCCCGCCGAAGCGGCGAGGCCGAATCCGAGCAGGATCCACGGCCACGCGGCGGAAGCCGGGCGCCAGTCTTCAAACGCGCGCCGCACGAGCAGGGCGCTGGCGAGAGACGCGAACAACATCATCGTGGCGGAGAGAGCCGCCACCACGGCCACGCGGAGCGCGGACTCCTCCGCCTGCGACCGGAACAGGGAGGCGATCGCGACGGTTCTCATCGCTCCACCGCCGGACCGAGGGGCCCCGGTTCCGCCGAAACCTCGGTTTCACTTTCCGTCCACTCGAGCGACGCGGCGCCCCACGGATTGACGCCCGCCCGCGAGCCGCCGCGCAGGCTGGTGAAGAAGTTCCAGAAGAACAGGAGTTGCGACACCGCGAGGGCAATCGCCGCCCACGTGATGAAGCCGTTCATCGCGGCGAGCGGCTTCAAGTACTCGTACTGGTAGGGATCGTAGACGCGCCGGATCTGGCCCTCGAGCCCGGCCAGATGCATGGGAAAGAACGTCGCGTAGTAGAAGACAAAAGTGGCGAGGAAATGCGCGACGCCCAGCCGCTCGCTCATCATCCGTCCGAAAAACAGCGGGAACCAGTAGTGCACGCCCGCGAATACGCCGAAGAGCGCCGCCCCCGCCATGATGATGTGGAAGTGCGCGACCACAAATGCGGTGTCGTGGAGCTGGATGTCGACCTGGGTCTGGCCGAGCCAGATCCCCGAGAGCCCGCCGGTCACGAAAAGCGAGAAGATGCCGAGCGCCCAGAGCATCGGCGTGGTGAGGCGCAGGGGCCGGTTCCACAACGACGCGATCCAGTTGAAGACCTTGATTCCGGAGGGCACCGCGATAAGCGTGGTCGTCACCGCGAAGGCGGATCCAAGGAAGGGACTCAGTCCCGAGACGAACATGTGGTGGCCCCAGACGAGGAAGCTCATGCCCGAGATGAGGGCCATCGCGACGACCATCGACTTGTAGCCGAAAACCCGACGCCCGGTGAAGACGGTGAACATGTCCGAGGTGATCCCGAGCGAGGGGAGCATGAGGATGTAGACCTCGGGATGCCCGAGGAACCAGAACAGGTGCTGCCAGAGGATCGGTGAACCGCCGCCGCCTTGAATGAGCTCCCCGGAAAGGACGACGCCCGCGGGAAGGAAGAAACTGGTGCCGGCGTGGCGGTCGAGCAGAAGCATGATCGCGGCCGCGGTGAGGGAGGGAAACGCGAGAAGGCCGAGGATCGCGACAAAGAGCATCGACCAGGTGAAGAGCGGCAGGTCGAGCATCGAGAGTTCAGGCCGGCGCATGGCCAGGATGGTGGCGAGGAAATTGAGCCCGCCCAGGGTGAAGCTGACGATGAAAAGAGCCATGGCCAGGAGCCACAGGTCCTGCCCGAGGTTCGAACCGGGGATCGCGGCTTTGAGGGCCGAGAGCGGCGGATAAGCCGTCCAGCCGGAGGCCGCGGGGCCGGAGGGAACGTAGAACGACGCCAGGATCACGAGCGACGAGACCGCGTAGATCCAATACGAGAGCGCGTTGAGCCGGGGGAACGCCATGTCCCGGGCGCCGACCTGAAGGGGAAGGAGGTAGTTCCCGAAGCCGCCGATGAGCGCCGCCGAGAGGACGAAGAAGATCATGATCGTGCCGTGCATCGTGAAGAGCGCGGCATAGAACTCGGGCTTCATGATGCCGGAGTCGAAACCCGCGGGCAGGATCACGGCGATCCAGCTGTAGTCATGGTCGGGCCACGCGATCTGAATTCGAATCAGCAGGGCCAGCAGGCCGCCCACGATCGCCATGGCCATCGCGGTGAAGAGGTACTGGAGCCCGATCACACGGTGGTCGAGCGAGAAGATGCGACTCACTCCGTGACCTCCTTGATCTTCGCCAGCCACTCACCCCGGGGAACGATTTCCACCACACCCCGCATCCGGTAGTGCCCGAGACCGCAGTGTTCGGCGCACGCGATTTCGAACATCCCGGTCGCGGTGGGAGTGAAGGAGAACTCCGTGGCGAGACCCGGCATCGCGTCCCGCTTCACTCGAAACGAAGCGACGAAGAAACTGTGGATCACATCCATCGACCGGAGCCGGATGACGACTTCCCTGCCCTCGGGAAGGATGAGAAGGCTCTGCGGCATCACGATGTCGTCCTCGGACGCGGGGTCGCGCTTGTCGAGGCCGATGAAGTTGAGCTCAGCCTGGTCGACGAGCTTGGGATCGGTCCGGCCGAAGATCCCGTCTTCGCCCGGAAAGCGGATGTTCCACGCGAACTGCTGGGCTACGACCTCGACCACGAGCGGTTCCTCCGGACCGGTATCTCGTGACGCGAGGGCGCGGGCGTCGATCTCCGAGTTGATCAGCAAGCCGATGAGGACGGCCGCGGTCAGAACGGTCCACAGGACCTCGATGCGCATGTTCTCGCGCGGAATCCTCGCCTCGCGCGGCCGGCGCAGGAGGATGAGCACGAGGGCGAAGTGGGCGCCTAGAAAGACCACGCCCGAAATGATGAGGTTCAAGGTGATCGCGGCATCGATCCGGCCGCGATTCGCGGCAAGCGGAGGCAGGGCGGAGGTGGCGATCGCGTACCCCGACCAGGCGACGAACACGAGGGTTAGGAAAGCGAAAACGGCGGCGAGCCGGCCCCCGTTTCCTGGAGATTCAAGCATGAACCCCCGGAGTCTATTGCCGGGGGGACGGGTATGCTGCGCTTCGACCATGAGCGCATGCGGCAATTGCCATAACGACGTGCCAAAGGGGTCGGCTTCCTGCCCGCGGTGCGGCTTGGAGATGCCCAAGGGATTCTTCGCCTCTTTGCTCGGTGGAATCTTCGGAACGCGAAACGCGCCGGCTGAGCCGAGCGCTTCTGCGCCTCAAACCGCCCCGGTCGAGACTGCCGCTTCCCCGCGCCCGGAAAGCTCTGCGGGGCCCTTCGCCTTCGAAGTCGAAGACATCTTTACGATCGCGGGACGCGGAACGGTCGCGACCGGACGGATCTCCCGCGGAAGCATCTCGGTCGGGGACGAGGTCGCGTTCCTTTCCCCGAAGGGCGACCGCGTCAAGCTGCGGATCTCCGGGATCGAGTCGCTTCGAAAGATCGTGCAGGTCGCGAACGAGGGTGAGACAGTGGGTCTCCTGTTCGGCAAGACCGTGTCCTTCGATGTGCTCGTGCGCGGCGTGATCCTCGAACGCGCCTGATCGCGAGGCGGTCAGATGTCCGCTCGTTCGAGCCGGCGGCGCGCCCAGAAGGCGGGAAGGGCCATCCCAGGCAGCCTGAGACAGGATGATCAGCAGCGCCGCGCCCATGGGGTTATGGGTGAAACGAAGCAGGGCGAGAGGCGGCAAGGACGGGCTTGTCCACGTTTCCGAAATCCGCAACGAGCGCACCGAAAAGGTCAGCGACGTCCTGAGCGAAGGCCGGGAAGTCAAGGTCAAGGTGCTCGAGATTGACCAGCGCGGCAAGGTTCGCCTGT
>JANNJB010000917.1:0-2463 GCA_031405615.1 Vicinamibacteria bacterium
CGGACCAAGGTCCGTGACTGGGGAGAGAAACCCCAGATCGTCATCGCGAGCGACCCGACGGTTTGCGGGGAGCGAAGCGATCCTCGTCAGGCTTGGTAGTGCTGGCCCCGCTCCATGTTCAGGTCCCGCGTCTCTCGGGCGCTTGATCTCGCGACCAACTGGCGCGGGACCTGAGTTGCGAAGGGCGATGGGCCTCGCCTGAACGAGCGGACCGCAAGGCTCCTCTCAAAGCTTGGCGGAGCGGCCAGCTCCGCCTCATCGCATAGATGAACGCCATGCGGTTCGCGAATGTGAGGGCGAGCCAAGGCCCATCGTCCGCAGCTCCGCACCCGGCGCGACTGGGGTCAACCCAGCCATCCGCGCGATGCGACCGCCCGCGTGACGAACTCCGCGCCTGCTTCTGGGGTTCGCGGGCTACGACCGGATCAACGCGAGCACTTCGTCGCGCCTTTGCTCCATCTCGGCTTGGGTGTACGCCTCGAGGTTCAGGCGCAGCAGGGGTTCGGTGTTCGACCCACGCACGTTGAAGTGCCACGAGTCGTAGTCGACGGACACGCCGTCGAGCTTCGTGACCCGGCCGTCCTTGTAGCGCTCCTCGAGGAGCGTGAGGGCTCGCGGCACGTCGGCCACCTTCGAGTTGATCTCGCCCGAGATGAAATACTTGGCGCGGTAGGGCGAAAGCAGCTCCGATAACTTCTTCCCCGAGCCGCAGACGAGTTCGAGGAGGAGGAGCGCGGGGATCATCCCGTTGTCGGCGAACCAGTTGTCGCGGAAGTAGTAGTGCGCGGAGACTTCGCCGCCATACACCGCGTTCAGTTCGCGCATCTTCACCTTCATGAAGGCGTGGCCGACCCGGTGCATGACCGGGTTTCCGCCGGCGGCCCTCACGCTGTCCGCCACCGCGCGGGACGCGCGAACGTCGTACACGATGGTGGCGCCTCGCTCCCGCTGCGCGAACATCGTGCCGAGCAGGGCGGTCACGAAGTCGCCGGGGATGAACTCGCCGGTATCGTCGATGAAGAAACAGCGGTCGGCGTCGCCGTCCCACGCGATGCCCATGTCCGCGCCCTTCGCTTTGACCGCGGCGATGATGTCGCGGCGGTTTTCCTCGACGAGAGGATCGGCAGGGTGGTTGGGGAAGTTGCCGTCGGGCGTGAAGTAGAGATCGGTCCGTTCGAAGGGAAGCTTAGCGAAGACGCGTTCGGCCGCGGGTCCGCCCATGCCGTTGCCGGCATCGAGGACGAGACGCAGCGGCCGCAGTTTCGAGGTGTCGATGAACGCGAGGCAGTGGGCGACGAACGCGTCGCTCACGTCTTTTTGAACCAGCGAGCCTGCGGTTCCGGAGAAGGGTGAAAGCTCGGGGCCAAGCGCGCCCTCCTTGACCTCTTTAATGCCCGCGTCCCCGGAGAGGGCCACCGCACCCGCGCGGACCAGCTTGATACCGTTGTATTGCTTCGGATTGTGGGAGGCGGTCAGCATGGCGCCCCCATCGAGCGATTGGCTCGCCACCGCGAAGTACAGCATGTCCGTCGAAACCATGCCTATGTCGACGACGTTCGCGCCCCGTGACCGGGCGCCTTCGATGAAGGCCGCGGCGAGGTCGGGCGAGGTGTCACGCATGTCCCGGCCGATGGCGATGTTCCGGGCCTTGAGGTAGTCGACGAAAGCGATGCCGATGCGTCGCGCGAGGGGCGGATTCAGCTCGCTCGGGCTCAGGCCGCGGATGTCGTAGGCCTTGAAGATGTGCGAGATGTCGGGGTTCATGATTTGTGGTCCTGTACTTTCACACGTCTGGCTAAGAGGTTCGCGAATGATCGGAGACGACGGTTCCGTCCCCGAGTGCTGCTCCGGGGAGGACATGGCAGTGCCGCCCGATGCGCACTCGGTTCGAAAGCAGCGCGCCCGAGACCACCGACCCTTCGCCGATCTCGGTATCCCCCCAGATCACGCTTTGACGGACAGTAGCGCCCTGAACCCGGACGTTCGAGATCAAAGCGGCGCCGTCCTCGATTCGGGAACCGGGGCCGATCTGGCAGCCCGGGCCGACGTAGAAGTTGCCTTCGAGCACGGCCGAAGGATCGACCTTGGCGGTCTCGTGGACGAAGCCCGAACCGCGGGCCGCGGCCCGGATTTCGTGCGGGAAGCGGCGCGATAGGAGGTCGAGGTGGACCTGGAGGTACTTCTGGTGGGTCCCGATGTCGATCCAGTACCCTTCGTGAACGAACGCCTGCACCCGCTCGCCGCTCGCGATCATTGAAGGGAAATAGCCCCGCTCGATCGAATACGGGACACCTTTGGGCATCAGGGAAAGCGTCCGTGTTTCGAGCACGTAGAGACCGGCGTTGATCCGATTGGTCGTGATCTCTTCCGGCTTCGGCTTCTCGATGAAGCGCTCCACCCGGCCGGTCGCGTCGGTTTCCACCAGACCATAGGCGGAGGGATTGTCCACCGGATGAAGGACGA
>JANNJB010000918.1:0-2228 GCA_031405615.1 Vicinamibacteria bacterium
CTCCACTGGCGGCGGTCAGCACCGCTACAGCAGATAACCGGGTCCCGAACGCACCAGTCCATCCGCTCCGGCATTGACCTATGCGTCGCAGGAGACGCTCGATCAGTGCCGTTGTCGCTTGAGGGTGCTACTCGTGCTCGAGCCACCAAGCGCAGATGGGATCACCGACCGGCGAGCTGGAGTGCCGCGTGGACGCCCTACCCGAGTGCCACGTTGAACTCGGCCAGAGTCACGCCGTCGACATCGTGTTGGTGCACGACACTGCGCATGGCCTGATCATTCGTCCGTTCGATCCGGACTTCGTTCGCAAGCTCCGTGGCACATATGCACGACCAGGCCAGCAGTCATCGGAAGAGGGCCGCCGGCAGGCTCGCCGGGAGGATCAGGAGCGGGAGGATGCCCGTGATCGTGCTCGACGCGTACGCCCTTGAGGCGTACCTGAACGACGAGACGCCAGCAGCCGACGCCGCAGCGCGGTGGCGGCCGCGAAAAGGAGGACGGCCGGGAAGGCAGGGATCTTCAAAGTGTTTCGGGGCCTCGTTGGGGGTGGTGAAGGGCCTCAGTATAGGAAGTCGTAGGGTCGTGAAAGTTGTACTAGAGTTAAGACAATGTGCCGAGCCCCAGGGGAGCCGCTCCAGTGAAGGTGCGAAGCCTCGCCGAACGCGGAGGTTCGCCTTTCTCCGCCGAGGCGCACGCGGTGGCGGGAAAGTTCACCTCGGGCAGCGGTGAACCCATAGACGTTCGGTATCCCGCGACCGGCGAAACGCTGGTCACGCTTCGCGAAGCCTCGGATGCCGAGTGCGATCGAGCACTCACGGCAGCACGCCGCACTTTCGACCGCGGCGACTGGCGTCTTCGAAAGGGTGTTGAGCGCGCCGCAGTTCTTGACAAAGCCGCGGACCTCCTTATCTCGCGCATGGACGACCTCGCGAAGAAGATCGTCTTCGACAACGGCAAGACCCTGCCCGAAGCGAGAATCGACGTTCTCGCCGCCGTGGGAAACCTGAAGACGTTTGCGCGCTACGCGGCGGGGGAGTTGACTCCCTCGCCCGCTCCCGACGGCTCGCTCCTCAAGATGGTGGTCCGCGATCCCGTGGGTGTGGTCGTTGGTCTCTCCCCTTACAACGCGCCTCTGCCCTTCGCCGCGCTCAAGATCTCGCCGGCGCTCGCCGCGGGAAACTCGATCGTCTTCAAGCCCTCCGAGCGCGCGCCGCTTCTGGCCGCCGAGTTGGCCCGCGTGCTCTACGAAGCCGGTCTTCCCGAGGGCGCTCTGAGCGTTCTGCACGGCGCCGCGGGCGTCGCGGCCCGGCTCGCCGGCGATGACCGGGTCGACATGATCACCATGACCGGCGGCACCGCGGCGGGCTCGGCGATCATGCGGCTCGCCGCGCCCACCATCAAGAATCTCCTGCTGGAACTGGGCGGGAAGTCCGCGCACATCATCCTCGAGGATGCCGACCTGCAGATGGCGATTCGCGGGGCGGCGGCGGGAATCTTCCGCAACTCCGGTCAGCGATGTTTTTCAGGTTCGCGCCTGGTGGTGCAGTCCTCGGTAGCCGATCGCGTCGAAGGTGAACTCTGCGCGCTTGCCGACTCGCTGGTTGTGGGCGACCCTTTCGAGGAAGCCACCGAAATCGGCGCGATGATCGACGACCGCGCGGTCGATGCGGCAGCGGATTTCGTGAAACGCGCCAAAGACGAAGGCCTCCGCGTCGGCGCCGGCGGTGTGCGAGTCGAGGATCTTCGCCCGGGTTCGTTCTTCCGGCCCACCGTCCTCCTCGGCGGCACCACCTCGTGCGGCCCGGCCCAGGAGGAACTGTTCGGGCCCGTGACCACGGTGATCCGCGTGCGCGACGCCGAGGAGGCGATCGCGGTGGCGAACGACTCGAAATACGGCCTCGGCGGTGGCGTCTGGTCGAGCGACACCTCAAAGGCCATCGACGTTGCGCGGCGTGTGCGCACCGGCACGATGTGGGTCAACACCTACGGCTCCATCAGCGGAGATCTTCCTTTCGGCGGATATGGCCAGTCGGGCCTGGGGCGCGAGGGCGGCATCCAGGGCTACGAGGCCTACACCGAGCCAAAATCCATCGTCATCGAAACCAACCCCGGCGCATCCGCGCCGTTGTTCAGAGATCGCAAGTCCTGAAAGGCCCCCATGCGAACCAAAACGCTGCTCACCCTCGCCGCTATCGTCCTCTCGACCTCGGCTTTTGCCGTCCAGAAGA
>JANNJB010000919.1:0-4048 GCA_031405615.1 Vicinamibacteria bacterium
TGAAGATGTCGAGAAGGTCGCTCACGTTGACGATTATCTCGCGGGTCGCGTCATCACCGCCATCGCACACGAGTCCAAGCTACTTGGACCTGTCGTCATTGCGAGCCGGTCCACGGACCAAGGTCCGTGACTGGGGGGAGAAACCCCAGATCGTCATCGCGAGGAGCCCGTCGAGAGGCAGGCGAGCGCGAAGCCTGCCCTTGGGGCACGAAGCGATCCTCGGCACGCTTGGTAGTTGTGGCCCGCGGGGCCGAACGCTGGTGTGGGCTCGCTGCGCCGGGACCGCCTCGTCCCCCGAGGGGAGGCTTCGCGCTGCGTCGCCACTGGAACGCGCAACGATGGAATCGTGTGGCTCCTTACTCGGCATAGTTGAGCGCAGCTTCGCGCTACGCTCTTGCGACTCGCGCTCAAAATCCCGACGCATGCGACCCACACCAGCGCCCGGCCCCGCTCCATCCTCGGCCAAACCCCAATTTCAGAAAACGGCCTGAAATGGGCTTCGCGCTCGCGTACCAAACGGAAAGGCTCCTCGCAATGACGAGAGGTGCAATTGCCTTGGCCCCGGTTGGGCTTCGATCTCGCGCGGTTTGGTGCTTGCTCCCTCAGACCGAGGGTTCTCTGGGCATTCAGCCCGGCTTGAAGCCGGGCATCGTGTCGTTCGCGATAACCGGCTTCGGGGCGCCGAGGCGTTGCGCGAAGGCTTCGATGTCGGGCCTGCGAAACGCCTCTGAGGTAAGGGCCACGGTTCCATCCGCTTCGATGAAGAGAAGCGTGGGCACGGTCACGAGGCCGATCGCCGTCGCAAGGGCGTAGGGATTTCGCTCGCAAAAGAAAGGCAGCGACAGTCCGAGTTTCAAAAGACCCGCCGCCGCGTCCTCGGGGGAGTCCTGCAGCATTGCCACCGCACGGCCGCCGTCCTTGTGGATCCGGTCGATGAACGGCAGGGTTTGCTTCGAGGTCTTGCAGTTCATGTGGCCGATGATGACGAGCGTGGGCCCGCCCGCGTGCAGGGCGCTCGACAGAACCGCGGAGCCGTCGGGCTTCTGAAGCTCGACCACCGGCAGGGCGAACGGCGCGGCGTTTAGAGCCATGCCGATCAGGCCTCCACGAAGTCGATGTTGAAGTCCTTCGTGATCACGCCTGCTTCGCGTCCCCGCTTCAGGAACACCCGGATCGCCTCACGCCCGCGATCGCCGATTTCGATGGTCAGGTCGTTCACCCACATCCCGACGAAACGGTCGGCGATCCCCGTCTGCATGCCGCGCGCGAAGGTCATCGCGTATTCAAGCGCCGCTTCGCGATTGGCGAGAGAGAACTTCACCGTATCGCGCACGAGGCGGGTGAGCTGCTTCATCATGTCGGGACCAAGGTCGCGGCGCACCGCGTTCCCGCCCATGGGAAGGGGAAGGCCGGTGTCCTTGAGCCACCACTCGCCGAGATCGACGATCTTGCGCAGGCCCTGCGCGCCGAAGGTCAACTGGCCTTCGTGGATCACGAGACCGCAATCGGCGCGGCCTTCGAGCACTTCGTCGAACACGGCGTCGAACGGGACGACATACGTCTCGACATCGGGCGCGTACAGGCGCAAAGCGAGATAAGCCGAGGTCATCGTTCCGGGAATGGCGACTCGCCCAAGGTCCTTGGCGCCGGGCCCGCCCACGATCTTCGACTCGCTCCTCGCCACCAGGATCGGCCCGTAGCCGTCGCCGATACTTCCGCCGCAGGGCATGAGGGCGTACTTGTCCGCGATGTAGGGATACGCGTGAAACGAGCAGGCGGTGACTTCGTAGGTCCCCGCAAGCGCATCCCTGTTCAGCGACTCGATGTCCTTGAGGACGTGCGACACCTCGAGGCCGCCCGTGTCCAGCTTGCCCTTGGCGAGGCCGTAGAACATGAACGCGTCGTCGCTGTCGGGGCTGTGGGCAATACGGATCTGCATGAAGGGAAGGGTCTCTCTCGAATCAAGGCCGCGCGTGGAGGCGGGGCAGGAGGTCGCCGGCCCAGGTGTGGAGCGGCTGCGAGACATCGGCGACCCGCAGATCATAAGGGCGCGCCTCATGCAGCGCCGCCATCACTTCCGGGCCGGGCTCGCGTCGCTCGGATGCTTGTCGATTGATGACCACGCAATCCGCGCGGCCGATCAGCTCCCGCGTCCCTTCCTTCCAGCGCTCCGGAGACAGGAAGGGGTGGACCACGAAGAAGGTGAAATCCGGCGCGCACAACGAGGCCACCGTCGAGCCCTCAACCACGAGACCAACATCGTCTCCGCCGGTCTTCGCGTCGGCTTTCGCTTGTTGCAGCAGACGCTCGGTCGCCTGCCAGGCCTGCATGGCCACGGACTTCCGGGCGATCGTCCAAAGCACCGGTCCGGTCGTCGCGGCCAGCAGACGCGCGGTGTCGGTGCCGGTTTCCCGGAGCGTCGCGTCATCGCGCACGACCTTGAACGGCACATCTATGTCGCACACGATGCAGGCGGTGCCGCGCGGGCATTTCTCGAACACGTCGTCGGTGGTCGTGAACTTCACCGCTGCCGAAAGGCCCCCAAGGCCGCGCAGGACCGTCTCGCCGAGGGCGGTTTTTCCGGCCCGGGACGAAGAACCGGCGACAACCACCCTGGCCATCAAAGAAGTATAGACAGGCGAAACCTCCGTACCTGCGGTTACGATTCCGCTCCCACGACATTCGAAAGGACTTCCCCCATGCGTCTTACCTCCTTCGGCTCAGCCTTCGCCATCCTTCTTCAGGCCGGTGTTCTCCACGCGGCGGAGCGTCCGCTGAGCGTCGATGACCTGTTCGCCCTGAAGTCCATAGGCGCGCCCGTGTTGTCGCCCGATGGCGCCCACGTGGCCTACACTGTGCGTTCGATGGACCTCAAGAAAGACACGTCGGACTCGGACATCTACCTGATCCCCACTGCGGGCGGTGACCCGGTGAGGCTCACCACATCGCCGAAAGCGGAGACCAGCCCGAAGTTCTCACCCGACGGGAAGTGGATCGCATTCCTGTCGAGCCGCGAGGGAGACAAGAGCCAGGTGTGGCTGCTTCCGCGGAGCGGCGGCGAGGCCTCGCGCCTGACCGAGATCAAGAGCGGCGTCGATGCGTTCGCGTGGTCACCCGATTCAAAGCGGCTGGTCCTGGTGGTTTCGGATCCCGATCCCGACGAGCCGAAGGAGGAAGCGAAGGGCGACGACAAGAAGACCGCCAAGCCCATCGTGACGAGCCGGATTCAGTTCAAGCGCGACGGTTCCGGCTACCTGCGCGAGATCCGCTCCCATCTTCACGTCTTCGATATCGAACGCAAGACCGCGGTTCAGATCACCTCGGGACCCTACGACGACGAGCAGCCGGCCTGGTCACCCGACGGCAAGACCATCGCGTTTGTCAGCAATCGTTCGGCCGAACCCGACACGAATCGCGACTCGAACATCTTCCTGGTAGCGCCTTTGGCGGGCGAGACACCGCGGGCGATCACCACGAATCCAAGCGAGGACGAACGTCCCTCCTGGTCGCCCGATGGCAAGACCATCGTCTACGTCGCGGGCGGCGCGGTCGCGGACATGTGGTACGGCCCGAACCACATCTCGACCGTTGATGTCGCGACCGGCACGGTCAGGGCGCTCACGAAAGCGCTCGACCGGAATGTGGGCGGCCCGCTCTTTACCCAGGACGGCCGCGCGGTGCTCTTCACCATCGAGGACAGTGGGAACTCGCATCTCGGACGGGTGTCCGTCGATGGGGGCGCGGTGGAGCGAATCGTCGCCGGCGAGCGGGACATCCAGTCCTTCGACGCCCGAGGCGGCCGCATCGCTTTCCTCGAAAGCCAGCCCACCTTGCCCGGCGAGATCTCAACTCTGGACGGCTCCACCGTGCGCCAGCTGACCAGGACGAACGATGCTCTGCTCAAGGACATCAAGCTCGTGAATGTGGAGCGGTTCAAGGCGAAGAGCAAGGACGGCACGATGGTCGACGGCTTCCTCCTGCGCCCCGCGGATATGAAAGCAGGCGCGCGGGTTCCCACGATCCTGCGGATCCACGGCGGCCCGGCTTC
>JANNJB010000920.1:0-3074 GCA_031405615.1 Vicinamibacteria bacterium
GTAGTCCAAGCGGATGAAGCGAACCTATTTGATCGTTGGCCACTCGACGATACGGACATAGACCAGACCATTGCCGCCGCCGGCTGAACGCCGGAGGCAGTGGTACGCTCCTTCGAGGAACCCATGGCCAGCAACCCACCAGATTCGGACCGCGGGACGCCGGTCTCGGACCGCATCCGGGCGCGCCTGCAGAAAGCGGGGCGTCGCTTCCACGCCAACGACAACATCGCCGCCTTTGTCGAGGCGGGAGAACTCGATCAGCTGCGGCTCGAGGTCGCGAGCAGGATAGACGGCCTGCTTCAGGCCCTGGTGATCGACACGGAGAGCGATCACAACACTCAGGACACCGCGAGGCGCGTGGCCAAGATGTACCTGATGGAGGTTTTCGCCGGTCGCTACCACCCGCAGCCGCCGGTGACCGAGTTCCCAAATGTGTCCCACCTCAACGAGCTCATGATCGTGGGCCCCATCACGGTGCGCAGCGCCTGTTCGCATCACATGTGCCCCATCCTGGGCCGGATCTGGGTGGGGGTGATGCCGAACGAGCACTCGGCGCTCATCGGCCTTTCGAAATACGCCCGGCTCGTGGAGTGGGTGATGACGCGGCCGCAGATCCAGGAAGAGGCGATCAATCAACTCGCCGAACTTCTTCAGGACAAGATGCAGCCGGACGGCCTCGCCATCGTGATGGAGGCGGACCACTATTGCATGCAGTGGCGCGGGGTCAAGGACATGGAATCGAAGATGACGAACAGCGTCATGCGTGGCTCGTTCCTCAAGAACCCCGACCTGCGCCGGGAGTTCCTCTCGCTGCTCGCCAAGGGAAAGACATAGGTCAAAGACAACATGCTGGTACGACTTCTTTACGCGAGCCGGAGCGTGTCGGAGATCCACGATGCTCTCCTGAACTCGATCATGGAGCGCTCGGGCCGATTCAACACCGAGTTCGGCATCACCGGGATCCTGTGCAGCTGCGCCCAGAGCGGAACTTTCCTGCAAGCGCTTGAAGGCGGGCGCGAGGCGGTGAACGCGCTGTACGCGAAGATCGCGCGCGACCCGCGCCACCGCGATGTGACGCTTCTGGAGTACGCCGAGATCACAGAGCGCCGGTTCTCGGGCTGGCGTATGGGCAGCGTGAACATGAGCCGGGTCAACGTGGGAAGCATCCTGCGCTTCTCGGAGAAGCCGGTGCTCGACCCGTTTTCGATGACCGGCGCCACCGCGCTGCTCCTGTTGCAGGAACTCGCGTCCACCGCCGCGATCACCAGCCGCGACTGCGCGTAGTCCGCGCTACATCTTCGAGTCGGCGTAGTCGCGCAGCGCGTCGCGGAGACTGTCTGGGCTTTCCTGCTCCCACGAGACGAATCCCGTGGTTTCGGGAATGAGACCGAGCCACGCGGTCCCCTCCTCGGTCCGGGCGACGCCGCCCATGGCCACGAGTTGCGCCGAGGCGGCGAGGGTCTGGAAGGTCCCGCGATGTCGCTTGTGGACGGGCAGGATGGTGATGGAGAGGAGCCCTCCCGTGGGGGGCCGAAGCCGCACCACTCCCGGGCCGTCGTGGGGCAGGGTCATCTCGGGCATGGGGGCCTTGGTGTCGGCCGCGACCGTGGAGACCATCTTGAAGATCTCATGGGGCCCGTCTTCCGGGTGAGAGACGAGCAGGATGCGCGAACCGCCGCCGCCGAGGAACAGCAGTTTCTGGTGCCACGAGTCCATGATGCCCTGCAGCGCAATGGCCTGGGTGTTGTACTCGCCGAGGATCCCCGAGGAGGACAGCCACGCGACGGCGAGCCGGATCTTTATTGAAGCGAGTGGAATTGCGGCCATGAGCTGGGGCGTCGTGATCTTCGGCTTGTTGGCGATCACCTCGAGCACGTGGGGAGCGCCGCAGCTGAGATCGTCGGTCACCACGCGGATGCCGCGGGAACTGAGGCCAAGGCGAGTCCCTTCGTCCGGGAAATACGAGGCGTTGCGCTCGAACTCATCCTCGAGACGCACGGTTTCCATGAGCAGAGTGGTCAGATCGAGGGCGCCCTTTGCGTCGGTCGGGGCGGCCGCGGTGAACGAGAACACGCCGTTCTTGGTCGACAACATCTCGATGACCGCTTCACTGTCGCTCAGCCGGAGTATGGACGCGCTCACGAGTCCTCCGCGGTTGATGGCGCAGCGGCCCTCGGCGTAGGGCGTCGTGATCTTGAGCTGACCGCTCTTCCGGCCGCTCGAGAGCATTTCGAACACCTCATAGAGCGAGAAGACTTCAACCCGGCCCGAGAGGTCGGCTTTCGAGGTCGAGCCCGTGTTCGTCCCCGCCGGTCGGGCAATCTTTCCCGTCTTCGCCAACTTCGCCGTCCTCCTGGAATCGCCCCGATTTCGTGATTGAAGCCTCTAGCTTAGCTTTCGAAGGTTGGGTTCGCGAAAGACCTTGGTCATGGCCTGTGACCGAAGTCCCCGCGCGGCGAGTCCGGCCGGCGTGATTCGTCCACAAGACATCCGCGACGGGTCCACAGGTTTTCCGCTCGAGTTCGTACCGTAGATCCTCAGCTGATCCGCGGAGAATCCGCAGGGTTATCCACAGTTTTTGCACAGCGCGGACGGTACGAACCTCCGGCCTGATGATGGGGGCGATCGGAGCGGCCGCTAGACGCGAACGAGCGGGTCGAACAGGCGGCGGTGTTCGTCGACCGCGAAGCGGTCGGTCATTCCCGCGATGTAATCGCAGATGACGCGGTGGACTCCGTCCGCGTCGAAGCGGGCCTGGTATTGCGGGGGAAGCTGAAGCGGCTCGGAAATGTACGAACCGAAGAGGTCGCGGAGGATCCGGCCGGCCTTGTCGGCCATGCGCATCACCCGCCAGTTGCGGTACATGTTCGTGAAGAGGAACGCCTTCAACTCGCGCACGCTTTCCGCCATCTCATCCGAGTACGAGACGAGACGGCCGCCCACGGTTCGAACATCCTCGACGGTGCGCACCCGGCTCGCCTGAATGCGATGGAGCGTGGTCATCACCAGGTCGTTCAGGCATCGGTCGATGATCTTCGAGACGACCTGGCGGCGCAGCACGGAGTCTTCACCCG
>JANNJB010000921.1:0-3280 GCA_031405615.1 Vicinamibacteria bacterium
TCGATGCTCGATTCGATCAAGGTCGATTATTTCGGGACGATGACCCCCCTCAACCAGGTGGGCAACATCGCGGTGCCCGACCCCGCCCTCATCACCATCCAGCCCTGGGACGCCAACCTGGTCCCGGTGATCGAGAAGGCGATCCGGACGTCCGGCCTCGACTTGAACCCCTCAACCGACGGCAAGCTGATCCGTATTCCCATTCCCTCGCCCACCGAGGAGCGTCGCAAGGCCCTGGTGAAGATCGCCCACAAGGCGGCCGAAGAGGGAAAGGTGTCGATTCGCAATGTCCGCCGTGACGCCAACGATCACATCAAGAAGATGAAGAAGGCCTCGGAAATCTCCGAGGACGACGAGAAAAACGGGGAGGCCGAGACCCAGAAGATCACGGACGCGGCCATTGCAAGGGTGGACGACATGCTCAAGAAGAAGGAAGCCGAAGTTCTTCACGTATGAGCTTCACGCATCTCGCCTGCACGAAGTGCGACGCGACCTACGACAAGGGCAAGGTCCTCAATCTGTGCGTGTGCGGCGCGCCCCTGTTCGCGCGGTATGACCTCAAGGCGGCGGCCCTCGAGATGCGGCCCGGCCACCTCGAACTGCGCGAGAAGACGCTCTGGCGTTACAAGGAGGTTCTCCCGGTTGAGAATCCCGAACATCGTCTGAGCCTCGGAGAGGGCATGACGCCGCTGCTCGAAACGCCGACGCTCGGAACGGCCCTCGGTCTGCCCCGGGCCATGGTGAAGGAGGAAGGCGGCAATCCCACGGGTTCGTTCAAGGCTCGCGGCCTCTCCCTCGCGGTGTCCATGGCGAAGTCGCTCGGAGCGACCGATGTCTGCCTCCCCTCCGCCGGCAACGCGGGCAGCGCCCTCGCGGCCTACGCGGCGCGCGGCGGTCTCAAGTCGCATGTGTTCGTGCCCAAGGACATCGCCGAGGTGTTCCTGATGGAGACGCTCTCCTACGGCGCTCATGTGGAAACCGTGGACGGCCTCATCACCGACGCGGGGCGGATCTGCGCGGCTCTCGCCAAGGAACACGGCTGGTACGAATGCGCCACCCTCAAAGAGCCCTACCGGGTCGAGGGCAAGAAGACGATGGGCTACGAGATCGCGGAGCAGCTCGCTTTCAAACTGCCGGACGCGATCCTGTACCCGACCGGCGGCGGCACCGGCCTCATCGGAATGTGGAAGGCCTTCGCGGAGATGGAGACCATGGGCTTCATCGGTTCGAAGCGCCCGCGCATGTACGCGGTTCAAGCCGATGGCTGTGCGCCTATCGTGAAGGCGTTCCAGGAGGGCAAGGACTCCGCACCCATGTGGGAGGGGGCCACGACGCACGCCCACGGTCTGCGGGTTCCCAAAGCGATCGGCGATTTCCTCATCCTGCGCGCTCTGCGGGAAAGCCACGGCGCCGCCGTGGCGGTCAGCGAAGCCGAGATCATCCAGGGCGTGAAGCTCATCGCGCGCACCGAGGGGCTCTTCGTCTCACCTGAAGGCGGGGCCTGCGTCACCGCGGCCATGAAACTCCGGGCCTCGGGGCACCTCTCTCCCGACGATTCGGTCGTCATCTTCAACACCGGCACGGGCTTCAAGTACGTGGACAACATGAAGCCCCTGTGGAACGCCGAGTAGCAACATGGCCGGCAGGTCTACGAAGCGGGCGTCGGTCAAGGCCCTGAAGCCTCGCGTTCACGTGATGTTCACGGGGGGAACGATCTCGATGAAGATCGATCCCGAGACCTCGGCCGCGGTGCCCGCTCTTTCGGGCCGCGACATCGTGGCCCAGGTGCCGGGACTGCGGCGCGCCGCCCGGCTAACCCTCGAGGACTACGCTCAACTCCCGGGGCCCCATGTGACGCCTCGGTGGATGTGGAGCCTCAAGCAGCGGATCGAGACCCATCTCGCCGACCCGAAGATCGACGGCATCGTGGTCACGCACGGAACCGACACGATCGAGGAGACCGCGTTCCTGGTCGACCTCACCACCCACGCCCCGAAGCCCGTGGTCTTCTGCGGAGCGATGCGCACCCTGGGGGAACCGGGGTCGGATGGTCCGTCGAACCTCCGCATCGCGGTGCAGACCGCGGCGAACCACGACGCGCGCGGACACGGCGTGCTGATCGCGGTAGGCGAGCAGATCCTCGCCGCCTCGGAGGCGGTGAAGACTCACACCCAGAACCTCGGCGCTTTCCGGAGCGAGATCGGCCCGGTGGCGATCCTCGATCGCAGCGGTGTTCGTTTTGTGCGCAGCGCGGTAAGGCGACGCCTCGTCCGGACGGGCTCGATCGATCCCCGGGTGGACCTTCACGTGATGGCCACAGGCTCGGACGATGCCTTGATCCGCGCCTCCCTTTCGCGCGGCGCGCGTGGCCTGGTGATCGAAGGCACGGGTGCTGGGAACGTGCCGCCCCTGGCCGTCCCCGGCATTGAAGACGCGCTCACGGCGGGGGTTCCCGTGGTCATCACCTCCAGGTGCGGCTCGGGCTCCGTGGCCCCGCTCTACGGATATCCAGGCGGCGGAGCGCAACTCCAGAAGATGGGCTGCGTCATGGGCGGCGACCTCGTGGGACAGAAGGCGCGAATTCTCCTCATGGTGGCGCTCGCGGCGGGGTTGTCCGACCTGGCCCTCAAGTCGCTCTTCGAAGCGTCCTGAGTGCTAGCATCATTTTCGTGAGGTTGCTTCAACCTTGACCCCCGCTCTCACCGGAATGATCGAGGTCCTCCTCGTCGAAGACGACGAGGACCATGCGGAGCTCGTTCGGCGCAACCTGATGAGTCAGACCGTGCGGTGCCGCATCACCCACGTGAACAATGGCGAGTCGGCGCTTGACTACCTGCACCGGCGCGGCGGTTACGCCGAACCCCAGAAGAGCCCGCGGCCCGATCTCATCCTGCTCGATCTGAGGCTGCCGAGAGTCGACGGAATGACGGTGCTCGCGGACATCAAGTCAGCCCCGGAACTTCAGACCATCCCGGTGGTGGTGCTCACGAGTTCGGCCGCCCATCCGGATGTGTCGCAGGCGTACCTTCGACACGCGAACAGTTATCTCGTCAAGCCCCTCGACCTCGTGAGCTTCGAGGGCCTGATGAAGGAACTCGGCCTCTACTGGTTCACTTGGAACCAATCGCCGCCCCTGTAGCCCCGCGCTTCGGGGACGACACCGGGACGATCCCCAGGTGGCGGCCGCCCGGAATCCTCCTCGTCGAGGATGACGAACCTCATTCCGAGCTGATCCGGCGCGCCTTCGAGCGCAGCCCTTCGAAGGTACGCCTGACCGCGG
>JANNJB010000922.1:0-1930 GCA_031405615.1 Vicinamibacteria bacterium
GTGTGCTCCTTACCCGCCTCGCGAACCGCGAACTCGCAGACGGACTCTTGTGACTCGCTCTCGAGCGCGCAGCCTGCCCTCGGGGCAGCGCGAAGCCTCCCCTCGGGGGACGCCCCGTCGGGTGCGACCCACATCAGCGACGGCCCCGCTGCATCCTCGCCCAAACCGCAACTCCAGAAACGGCCTGAAATGAGCCGTAAATGCACGGGTTTCTCAGCAGGGACCCGTTGTTTTGGTGTGGACCGAAGCGATCTCTCGATAGATTGCTTCGCCGGTCGCCAACCGACGGCCGGCTCGCAATGACGGTTCGGGTTTCTCCCCCACGTCACGAACCTGGTTCGTGGACCGACTCGCGATGACGAGACGTCCAATTGGATTGGTAGTGGGCGGGGCTCAATTCAAACGAATGAACGCGTAATTCGGCGCGCGTCCCTCGCGCAAGGACGTGCGGGTTATTCTGCCGCGCAACGGCGGGTTCACTCGATGCGACTCTTTTCCGGATTCTTCGCGGCGACACTTCTGATTGGTTCATCCGCGTCGGCAGCGAAGTTCACCTCCGCTGAAGGCGAAGATGATGCGCTGCTGCGCGATGCGACGGTCGCGATCGAGCGAGCGCGCATGGACCTCATCGGGGTTCGACGTGATCTGCACACCTTCCCCGAACGAAGCGGGGCCGAATCACGCACCGCGGCCATCGTCGCCGCGCGCCTTCGAGCGCGCGGGCTGGAGGTGCGGACGGACGTGGGCGGCCACGGTGTCGTCGGAATCCTGCGCGGATCTCAGCCTGGTCCCGTGATCGCCTTCCGCGCCGACATGGACGCGGTGCCCTCCACCGCGCCCGACCCCGTCGACTTCCGCTCGCAAGTGCCCGGCCTTCGCCACATCTGCGGCCACGATATCCACACCACGGTCGGGCTCGCCATCGCGGACGGTCTCTCCGCCATTGTCGATCGGCTTCCGGGGACGGTGGTTTTCCTGTTCCAGCCCGCGGAAGAGTCGGCCACCGGCGCTCAACTCATGCTGGCGGATGGTGTCTTCGATGCGGTTCGGCCAAGAGAGATCTTCGCCTTCCATACCGCGCCGCTCGAAGTGGGACGCATTGGCACAAAACCCGGCGCGATGTTGCCGGCCCGTGACCACGTGAGCGTTTCGTTCAAAGCGCCCGCGAATCGGAATGATCTCGGGCAGCAGGTTGCGACCAACCTCGCGGCCCTCGCCAGCCCCGGGATCGGATCGTCCAGCGCCGAGCCCTTTGTCATCGTGCAGTCGCAGCAAACCGAATGGCTCTCGAGTTCCGGACAGTGGCGGGTGAGCGCGAACCTCACGGTCTCCGGGCCGGAGGGGCGTGAAGCTGCGCGAACCCGACTTGACGCGGCTCTCGGCGGCCTCCGCCAGGCTGGTTTCAATCCGGCGATCGATTGGCAGCGAAGAATTCCCGGGGCCTTCAACAATCCCTCGCTGGAGTTGTCACTTCGACCGGTGATCGAGCAGGCGATGGGCGCGGGCAACCTGGTCGTGAGTTCCACTCTCCCCACGCCGTTCTCGGAAGACTTCGGCTGGTTCACGGACGAAATCCCGGGCGTCATGTACTGGCTCGGGGTCGCGAACGCGGAGCGTGGCTGGTCCGGAGTGCCCCACAGCCCCGACTACGTGGCCGATGAAGAATCGATCCAGGCCGGCGCACGCGCCATGGCTGCGGTGATCCTGAATCGGATGCGAGCCGGGAGCCCGGCCGCCGCACGAGTCCGCTGAAGATAGAGGCTGGACGGGGTTGCTTCGTGGCCCAGGCCAGGCTGCGCGCTCGAGAGCGAGTCACAAGAGTCCGTCTGCGAGTTCGCGGTTCGCGAGGCGGGTAAGGAGCACACGATTCCGTCGTGACGGGTCCAAGTGCGACGCACCCGCCGTGGCCCGAGGCCGGGCTGGCGCGCTC
>JANNJB010000923.1:0-7722 GCA_031405615.1 Vicinamibacteria bacterium
AAGACGAAGCGGTCGACGAGGTATCGCGATCCCTCTTCGGGCAGGCTGGCGAAGTTCATCAGGGCGAGCGGTCCGTCGGGCACGACGACAATCCGGCGGGCTTCGCCGATAGCCTCGCGAAGGGGATCGAAGACGAGCCGCCGGATCCGCTCGCCCAGGTCCCGATCGGACGCGAGGGCGCGGTTCACCCCGCGCGAAGGGTCCCGCGCGAATTGCCCGGCCGCGGCCCGGCGCGCTTCGATCAGGTCGTCCACCACCTTGACGGGCCCGAGGTCGAAGGCGCGCAGGGGTCCGCTACGTGCGGCCACGAACGCGATATAGCGGGCGGGAGGCAGGGCGCGGCCCGGTCCCGCCGAACCGTCGGTGCGGAAGTAGGACACGAGGGCGGCGCCTTGAGGGAGACCAGTCACGACATCGTCGAGGCGCAGCAGGCGCCCCCCGCTCTCGGATCGGAATCGCGCGCTCGCCTCGGCCAGAGCGATCTCCGCGGCCTGCGCCTTCTGACGCGCCTCGGCCAGCCGCGCGATGAAACCGGCGGGCTGTTTCCCCGGGCCGCGCACCAGCAGGGTGGCGAGGCGAGTCCGCGTCCGGTTCACTTCGGCGCGGCGGGCGCGCACGCCCTCGTCCTCGTTCGCGAAGACCGTCTGATTCCGGGCTAGAAGTTCGTCGAGGACCAGAGCGCGCGAGCGCGCCGCGGTCTCGAAGGCGCGAAGGCGGGCTTCCTCGCTCCCCGAAACGGCGAGGCGCAGCAGGGTGCCGCGCGCCGAGAGCTGGGCCCGGCTCAGGGTGAGCGCCTGCTCCTCGGGCAGGTAGCGCACGGCCAGCCGGATGGATTCGGACCGGATGTCCTCGGCCTGCGCGGCAGCGCGGCTCGCCTCTTCGCTCTGGCCGGCTCGGGCGAGAAGCTCGGCGAGGCGCGCGAGTTCGTCGGCCACGAAGGGCCCGGAGTCGCCGTTCACCTTGCGGGCCACCGCGAGGGCCTGGCGTCTGAGGTCGAGGGCGGAGGGAACCCGGCCGAGCGCGTCGTCGATCGAGGAGAGGACGCCCAGGGCCCAGCCCACCCTCGCATGATCGGGGGTCGCGGTCTGAAAGATGGCGAGGCCTCGTTCCGCCTGGGCCCGGGCCAGGTCCTTCCGCCCGAGGTCGAGGTTCGCGCCGGCCAGGTCGATGAGGACCACCGCGACCTCCGGACTCATCAGCCCCACCGCCGGCTCGCGGGTGCGCAGCGCCTCCTCGAACACGGCCGCTGCACCTGGGTAGTCGCCCTCGTCGCGGCGGATGCGGCCGAGAATGAGCAGGGGATGGGCCACGCTCGGATGCGTGGCGCCGAGGAGGGAACGCGAGACCTCGAGTGAGCGCTCGGCATGGAGCCGCGCTTCCTTGAGCAGGCCCGCCTGTTGTTCGACATCGGCCATGGTGGCGAGAAGGGAGGCCACGTCCTGGGTCTGCGGCCCCTTGACCGAAAGTTCGATGCTCAATGCGCGCTCCTGCAGCCGCAGAGCCTCCGCGCGATTCGAGGTCTCGGCCAGGATGGCCGCGAGATTCTGCAAGGCGAGGGCCACCGGAGACGAGTTGGGGCCGGAGGCCGCCTCCGCCACGGCCAGGGCGCGCTGGTACTGCACGCGCGCTTCGTCGAGCTGCCCCATTTCCGCGTAAGACGCTCCCAGGTTGTTGATGGCGGTCTGCAGTCGAGGCGAGTCGGGGCCGAGGGCGCGCTCCATGATGGCCAGCGCCCGCAGGTTCAGGTCCCGGCTTTTCGCGTAGTCGCCTTTTCGGAACCAGGTGACGGCGAGCGGGCGCAACACCGCGGCCACGTCCACGTGGTCGGGTCCGAGCCGGCGCTCCAGCGCCTCTAGAGCGCGGGTCTGGAGGGCGGCGGCCTCATCGTATCGGCCGCTCAGCCCTTCCAGGCGGCCGAGTTCGGAGAGAAGGTCCGCGGCTTCGGCGGTCTCATCGCCCGGCACAGGCTGCGCGATCTCGAGGGCCCGGCGGATATGCGCGATGGCGGCTTCGATCTCGCTCAAGGCCACCAGGGGCAGGGTGAGATTCCGGAGCGTGCCGATGAGGCGGCGGTCGTTCGGCCCGAAGGCCGCTTCGTAGGTGGCGAGAGCCTTCTCGTAGCTGGCCTTGGCTTCGCGGAATCTCGACTGACGGTACTGGGACGAGGCCAGGTCCGACCACGAGCGGCCGACGAGGCCTGCGTCTTTGGGTTCGGCTCTCGCCGCGGCCTCGAGGATCTGCTCGAAAGCGAGACCAGCCTCTTTCTGCTTGCCCTGAGCGGAGAGAAGAAGCGCCCGGTTGCGAAGGCTGAGCAGGGTCTGGGCGCTCGAAGACCCGAAGAGGCGGGTTTTGATCTCGACCGCGCGGTCCGCGAGTGCTGTCACTTCCGGGTCGGCGGCGCGTCCGCCCAGGCGAACCGCGTCGACGATGATGTCGATGACCCGCGCGGCCTCGAACGAGGCGGGCCCTTTCTGCGCTTCGACTTCGACGAGACGTTTCTTCCCCTCTTTCGCGGCCTCCGCGTACTTGAGTTCCGCGATCAGTTTCCGGCCCGCTTCGAAGGGATGGGGAGGAAGGGCCGGAGGCGCCGAAGGACCGCTTTGCCCCTGGGCGAGGGCCGGGGAACCCGCGAGTGTCGCGGCCAGAAGGAGAACGGACGCGCCGGGTCGCGGCATCACTTCTCGTTCACCGTCCCTCGGCCGGACGGCGTGACCGGCTGGCCTCGAGCAGACCGCGGGCTTCCTCGCCCCGGTCGCCTTTGAGCGCGATGGCTGTTTCGAGCTCCCGCTCCGCCGCGCGGAAATCTCCCTTGCCGAAGTGCGCCCGTGCCAGGTAGAGGTGAGCTTCCTCCAGATACGGCGAGTCTCCGCGGGCGGTCGCCGCCCGCAGAGCCGCGATCGCCGGTTCCGTTTCGCCGATTCGCAGGAGGCTGACGCCGAGGAAAAAGGGGGCCGCGGCATTCGAGGTCGTTCGAGAGGCCTTCTGAAGCGCTTGGACCGCGCCCCCGAAATCCCGCTTGCGGTACAGGTCGAGGCCCCGGTCCAGGTCGGGGAGGGTCGCGCTGCGGAGAGTCGCGCTCGGCGGATCCGGCGGCTCGAACGAGGCGAGAGCGGCGTAGGGGTTCGCCTCAGGCGGCGTCGACCGATCGACGCCGCCTGGACTCGGTTCGGTTCTTTGCGGGGAGCGGAGCGTGACGAGCGAACCCGCGACGAGAACCGCGGCGGCCGCCGCGAACCCCATCCACTTTCCGGACCTTCGCGGCCCCAAAGGCGCTTCCGCGAGCGCGTCGGTCAGCGACTCGGCGTCTCGCACCGCGGACAGGCAGGCCGGGCAGGAGAAGAAGTGCAGTTCGAACGCTTCGCTCTCGGCCTCGGAGAGGAGCCCGGCCACGTAGCGCTCGGCCTGTTGTTCGGGGTTCGTGAGGTGACAGGCCATGGTGTTTCCCGAAAGCATGTGGCGAATCCCTTCAGGACTGTGACGAAGGCTCGAGGACCTCGCGCAATTCGCGAAGAGCCCGCGACTTTCTCTGCCGCACCGCGTCGGGGGAGAGGCTCAGCCGCTCCGCGATTTCCGGCGCGTCCAGGCCGAGAACGAAGGCCATGTGGAGGATTGAACGCTCCGGCTCTTTCACCCGCGTAAGAGCCGCGCGCACCAGGCGCTTCCGGGCCGCGCGTTCGAATTCCAGGTCGGCGGGCGCCGCCAGTTCGACCGCGTCGATCGACTCGCTCCGCTCCTGGCTGCGCCGAAACGAGTTGTTCACCACGTTGCGGGTGACCCCGTGGATGAAGGCGCCAAGATTGCGAGTGTCTTCGACCCGGCCTTCCCGCAGCGCCCGGATCACGCCGATCCATGCTTCTTGAGCCAGATCAGGGGCGGTCTGCGCGCGCCGCGTTCGCGCCCGCACCATGATGAGCGTCCGCTCGTAGAACGCCCCGGCGATCCGGTTCTCCGCCTCGGAGTCACCCGCGCGGATGCGCGAGGCGAGCGACTCCTGGTCCTCTGGCGAGAGTTCGGTGGAGGCCGCCATTCCGCGGTGGATCCTATACGCGTCGGCCCGGGTGGAATAGTCCTTCGAGACGAGCGGGCTCGGCATGAGGAAAATCGTTCCTCGCGTTCTTCGGGCGCGTCGTCGATTGCCTGGTCGCCGCAGTTCGAGCATGATGCAGTCATGATCCAACTCGCGCTGGCCATCAGCCTGCTGTTCCCCGCCCAGTCGGCGCGCGAGAGAACGCCCGAGCGGATCCAGATCATCCGTTCCGAGGTCGGTCCGAAGGGAGCTACCAAAGGCGACACCTTCGTGTTCGATGAACAGCGGGACTCGTTCGACCTCGCGGCCGACAAGGAAGTCATCGTGGCCTTCGAATGGGAGGCGGCCCCCGGCAATCATCGCTGCGAACTCTCCTGGATTGCGCCGGATGGCACGGTCGCGCTCAAGGCCATGTTGGATCTGCCAGCCAAGGGAAGGAGATTCTCGGGCTACTGGTCGTTGCTCCTCAACCCGACGATGGCGCGCGGACTCTGGGCGGCGGAGGTGAAGGTGAACGGGATTCCCGCGGGCTCCCGCACATTCCGAATTCAAGGACCGCCGATTGCACGCCCCCTTCCGCCCGACGAGCTCTACAAGCTCGCATCTGAAACGACTCTCTCCATCGAGGCGCGCCTTCCCCCGGGCGCCGAACGCCGGATCTTCAGCGGGTTCGCGCTCTCCTCCGATGCCGTTATCACAACCCTCGCGGCAATCAACGCGGCCGCGAGCCTCAAGATCACCTTCGCCGACGGAAGCCACGTCGAGACGGATGAGGTGTGGCTTTACTCGCGCGAACTCGATTGGGTGCTCCTCAAGGCGCCGGTTCCCGCAACGCAGGCGCCCCTTAAGGTCGCGGCGAGCGCCAAGGTGGGAGATCCCTGCGCTTTCCTGAACATCATCGAGGGCCAGCGGGAGCTGGCGCCGTGCTCGATTCTGGGCCAGAACAAGCAGTCCTCGGTGACGAGGTTCTCGATTTCGAACCGGCCCGCTCTCGCGGCCTTTGGCGCGCCGCTGCTAAGCGCGGTCGGCGAGGTGATCGGCATGGTCGGAACCGATCAGCAGCCGGGCGGCGCCTCCTTCGAAGACGGCGGGGCCTACCGCGTTGGCTCCCGAGGCGCGCCGTCGACGCTGCTGGTCCTCCCGGTTCAGGGGATACGACGCCCCGAGGGGGCGGAACCGTCCAAACTCGCCGATTTCTGGACGCGAGGCCTGTTCTTCAAGCTCGTGACCGCGGGGCGGCATGTCAGTCATGGATTCATCTCGGCGGGCGCCTCGGGACCAAGGGGCGAGGGCGTCCGTTCGGCGTCCGGTTTCGAGTTCTATCCAAGCGACGGAATTCTCACCGCGTTGCTCCGCTGGCAGCCTCGGGAGAAGCTTGCCACCACTCTGAACCACGGGGTTTTCGACATGGCCAACCGGATGATCGTCCTCGGTAAGCCGCTCAAGGCCGACTTCAAGCCTGGTGTTCCTGTCGACTCGTCGTCGCAAATCGACGTTTCGCGCTATCCGCCGGGGGAGTACCGGCTTGACGTGTTGCTCGGCGACGAAGTGGCGTGGCGGACGTTTTTCAAGATCAGGCCCTAATGGTCGACGGCCGGATCGACTGCGGTGCGGGAAGCGCGGATGGGTCTTCCGGGAAGCACACCATCTTGAACCACTCCGTTGCGCACCACCACGACTCCGTTCACGAGGACATCGCGGATGCCTGAAGGAGGAAGCGTCGGCTCGCGGTAGGTCGCCCGGTCGATGATGCGCGTCGCATCGAAGAGAACGATATCGGCGTCCGCGCCCGGCTGAATCCGCCCCTTTCGTGCCATGGCCTTTACCCGCCGCTCCATGCGCTGAGCGGGTGCTACGGTCATCTTGCGGAGCGCCTCCATCAAGGTCATGGTCCCCAATTCCCGCACGTAGTGCCCGAGCACCCGCGCGAACGTCCCCGCGACCCGTGGATGCCCGACCCCTTCGTGAAGGACTCCGTCGCTCGCAATCATGGTGAGCGGATCGCTGACCGCGGCTGCGACCACGGCTTCGGTGTTGTTGTGATCGATCACCTGGCCCCCTTGCCGGCGATAGCGGGCGAAGGACTCTCGAGTGAGGCGTTCTCCAGTCGCCGGCCATTCGAATCGCCCGAACTTGCGATCAGGCCAGGATTCCCAATTGTCATTTCCCGAGGCCTCGATGGGTGACATCGAGGCGGTGTAGGGGTAGGCCTCTGTCGTGACGTCGAGGCCCCGTTTTCGCGCGCCGCGGATGAGTTCCAGCATCCGTGGCGTGTCTTCGCCCCCCGAGCTTTGGATATGGACGATGTGTGCCGCCGCCCCGGTAGCCGCTACGGCAGCGATCACCTCCTCGGTTTCGAGAAAATAAAGCCGCTCCTCGAGATTGCGAACGTGAACATGCACGGCCGCGCGATGGACGGCCGCGACCTTGAACATCTCGATGATCTCCCAGGGGCGCGCGCCCGGGGTGTACTCAATGAGCAGGCCCACCGCGACCGCGCCTTGCTTCAGGGCTTTGTCCTCCTGCGCCAGAATGGCCGCAAGCTCGGCATCCGTTGCGGCATCTGAAGCCGCCCGCCCGCCCGCCGTGCCGGATGGGCCGTCGCGCATGACCCGCCTTCGAATCGCGAAATGCCCGACGCTGACGCCATGGTTGATGAGGGCCTTCCCGGCGCGTTCCTCGTACCAGGCGTCCACTTCATCCGTACCTTCCTCCAATTCGAACGCGGTCGTCGTGCCGTCGAGAACTTCGACTCGGTACCCCGTCGCATCGTGAGCGTGCTGGTGGAGGTCGATAAAGCCCGGGGCCACGACGAGGCCGCGAGCGTCGATGGTTTTCCGACCGCGAAGGCTCTGCGTGGAGACGGCGCGGATCCTGTCGCCGCGGATGCCGACATCGCGGATCGCGTCCAGGCCGGACGCGGGGTCCATGACGCGTCCTCCCCGGATCACGAGATCGAACACCGCCGCGTCCGGCGCAGCGCGAGGCTGTGTGGACACGACCGCGGGAAGGCAGAGGAGGAGAAGAGCGGGGAGCACGTACTTACTTGGTCTTCCGGGCCTTCATCTCGCGGCCGCCCTGATGCAGGACCAGGCCCTCCACTGCTCCAGAAGCACCTCGGGTGAACACGATGCGCGCGTCCACGACCTTGAGGAAGAACTCCGTGTCGGAGGACGCGAACACTTCAAACTTCTGCTGTCCCGTGGCCTGGGTCATCAGACGGTCGCCCTCTCGGCTGACCGCGAGGACGAAACCTGGCCCGAGTTCGTACTCGCCGACATACTCACTCAGCAGGGCTGGGGCTACCTGAACGACCGCACGCTCCTTCGGCGCGTCGGCCACCCTCGGCGCGCGCTGGGCCTCGGAATCGCCCTCCTGGTACATGAGCATTTCGGTGGCGCGGCCTGAGGCGTCGACCACGAACTTGAAGTGGGTCAGGCTCTGGTCGTAGAAGAACTCGGTCTGCGAACTGGCCTTTGCGGGAAGAAGCTGGGCCCCGGTGCGCTGCGTGGAGAGCCGGCCGTCCGTGACCGTGACGGTGCGCGTGGAGTTCGCATCGATCCGATAGACGCCCGCGTATCGCTCGAGAATCACGTTGTCGACCTTCACTTCGGTCCATTCAGGGAACGGGTTGCCCACGGCCGCCGCGGCCAGTTTCCGGGCGACGAATTCCGGGTTGGTGGCCGGCGCGTCGG
>JANNJB010000924.1:0-2894 GCA_031405615.1 Vicinamibacteria bacterium
CTCGTTTACCAGAATGTACTGGGCCGGGCGCCGGACGCTGCCGGGCTCGCGTATTGGACCGGACAGCTCAACAGCGCCTCCATGACGCGCGGCCAGGTGATGGTTGGCTTCTCTGAATCGCCCGAGTATCAGGCGAGGTCATACAACCGGGTGTTCGTGACCATGGTGTACTACGGCATGCTGCGCCGGATGCCGGATGCCGGATCAGGCCGGTTTCAACTACTGGGTGGCGCAGCTTGGCGGCGGCTCTTCCGCCTTGAACCTGATCAACGGCTTCCTCGCCGCCGGCGAGTACCGCGCGAGGTTTCTCCCCTGAAGGGCCTTGCCTCTCAGGGCAGGAACCGGCCTCGGTATTCGGCGGCGCCCAGGAAGCCGTTGATGATGTCGAGGGGAGAAGACCCCGCGCCGAGTACCGCCACCCAGTAAGCGAACCCTGCCAGATCGGGCACGCGGACGAGCATGCCGTAGTAGGTCATGGTGACGAAGACCCGGTTGTAGGAGGTCTGCTGGTACTCGGGGGACTCCGAGAACCCGACCATCACCTGCCCGCGCGTGGCGAAGCCGCCGTCGAGCTGCGCCACCCAATAGGCCAGGCCAAATGCATCCGGAGCGCGGCCCAAAACGTTCTGGTAGACGAGGGTGACGAACTGGGCGTTGTTCAGGTTGCCATATGTGCCGATGAACTCCGGCGAGCCGGCGAAGGCCTGGGAGATGGTGTTCAGGGACATGCCTGCCCGGTACTGATAGATCCAGTAGTCGAGCCCCACTTTGTCGGGGATGCGGTTGAAGTAGGCGAAGTAGAGCCTCGTGACCGGAGCGATCGCGCCCTGGAACTCCGGAGAGTCGAAGAATGACTTGACCACGGTCGCGCGCGACACCCCGGCCGTGATCGCGGAAGTCCAGTAGTTGATGCCCCCGCCGTCCCCTTCACGTTTCAGGAAGTCGCGATATTGCTGCATCCCGAACAGACGCGGGCTCGCGAAGATGTCGTTGTCCTTGGCACACGGGTCCACCGTCTCCAGAAGCTCGACGCTGTCGGGGATGCCGTCCGAATCGACGTCGCCGCTGCCGAAGGCGCAGGTGGACTGCCTGGCGATGCTGAAGTTCGCGTCCGAAAAGTCGAAGTAGACGTTGTTGGCCGCGGCGACCTTCACCCGCGCCGTGCCGGGGACACTGATGTTGGGGAGAGTTACCACCTGGGTGCCGTCGTTTGGCGTGTTCGAGGCCAGCACCCTCCAGAAGCTGTTTCCCGAATCGGTCGAGAGAAGGAGGTTCACGTTCGCGGTGTTGATCGGCGCGGCGGTGGTGCCGGCGACGTTCCACGTGATCGTCTGGGCCGAGTTGCCGTTCAAAGAGACCGCGGTGTTCGGGCTGGTCAGGACGAACGGACCGGCGGCTCCGATCACGTTGATGAGCATGTCGGCGCTGGCCGTGCCCCCTCCGCCCGACCGATTGTCGCGCGCGGTGACCCGGAAGTTCAAGGCGCGGGTCGTGGTCGGCAGCAGTTCGCCGTAGGGATTGGTGTTCGTGAGGAGAGAGGAGAGCCTTGGGAACGTCCGCTCCGGGGACGAGGACGGATTGAACGAGCGGAAGAGAGGCCGCGTGCCGTCGTCGGTGTAGGGGTTGCTGTTCGTGGAGCCGCCGAGGTTCATCTGCTCCCATGTGTAGGTGAGACTGTCGCCATTCGCATCCGACCCGGCCGCGGTGAGCGTGAACGGCGTGCTTCGCGGGATAGTGTAGTTGGCCCCCGCGCTGATCGTCGGAGCGGCGTTCCCCGTCGCGGTCGTCACCGGACACGAGCCGCCGTAGTCCGTGGCGGTGTTCGTGATGTAGGCCAGAATGCTGGTCTGGCTGCTCGCGTGGAAATAGGGGTCGCTGCGGGCCTGCAGGTTCTCGACCCCACAGATCCCGGCGTAGGCCTGGATCGTCGAACCGCTTCCGGGTTCGTAGGCGGTCGCCGTGTTTCGATTTCCGCCTCCGCAGGCGTTGATCGTTCCGTTGAAGGTGTGCGGCCCGCCGAACTGATGTCCCATCTCGTGCGCGACGTAGTCGACGTCGAAAGCGTCGCCGGTGGGGTTCGAACTGCCGGTCACTCCGGCCGCCTTGATCGAGCCGTTGAGCCCAGTGCTGCAACCGAGGTAGATGTCGATCGTGTTGTCGCAGACGACGCCGACCCCGGCGACCCCGCCGCCTCCGGTGCTGAAGACGTGGCCGATGTCGTAGTTCGCGGCGCCGATGGCGCTGTCGACGGTCTTCTCGTTCTCACACATCATCCTGGGGCCGTTGGTGTTCGTGTAGGGATCGGTCGCGCCGCTCGTGTAGATGAGGTTCGTGTTGTTGATCAGGTTCATCCGCACCGCGAAGTCACGCTCGTAGATCGCGTTCACCCGGTTGATCGTCGTGATCATCTGGGTCTGGGCGGCCGGTTTCGTCCCCCCGAAAACCGCGGTGTATTCGCCGGTGGCCGCAAGCGCCAGCCGATACGTGCGGAGCTGTGTGCCGTGGGCCGGCTGCTGGATGATCTGGTCCCGTCCGGCGTCCAAACGCGGCCGGACCTCCTGGTTCGTGAGGCCGCAGCGGAAGGTCTCGCCGTCGGTGCGCCGGTAGTCACGCTGGAAGTAGGCGCGGTAGTTGCGGACGTCTCCCCGCGAATTGGGATCGATGTAGACAGCGCCTGCGGAGGAAAGCACGATCGCGTGGAACCCTGAAGGCGTCCAGTCGAGCCGCGCCGTCGCGGCGGGATCGTCGATCCCCTGGCCTCGATAGGTCTTCACCTCCGGAAGCTGCGCGGCAAGATCCGGCTCCATGATTGGAGACTCCTCGATGCGGAAGCGCCTGAACCCTCCGGTCGGCCAGGGCAGCTCGAGGACCACCTCGGTCTTCCCGGCCCTCTC
>JANNJB010000925.1:0-3172 GCA_031405615.1 Vicinamibacteria bacterium
CATGAGAACCGCCGATCGGCCCTTCTGGCGTGTGATCACGATGGGGGTACGGTCGTCGTTCACCCGGTCCATGGTTCGCGCCAGGTCGGCGCGGACGTTCGTGTAGTTCAGAGTCTCCATCCCTGCATTGTACAGAAACGCGTACACGTCTCCAGCCCGGCGGGTCAGATCGAAAATCAGCCACGGTGGAGGCTCGAAGGGACGGTCATAGATGAGATGCTCGCCGCCAGCATGAGTTCGGCTTCTCTTCTACGCACCCGGTTCGCGGAAACGCACCCGGGCGTCTCGCTGCTGGACCCTCACGATCGCGCGGGCATCGAGGGCCACCTTCTTCGGCGCAGTCTGGCGGAGCGAGGCGAGCTTCCGGCGCGGATCGAACGCGCCGGTTCGGGGAACATGAACCTCACGCTTCGGGTGACGCTCGCGAGCCGGAGCCTCATTCTCAAGCAGGGACGTCCATGGGTCGAGAAGTACGACCACATCGAAGCGCCGTGGGACCGCACGCTGATCGAGGGGCGCTTCTACGAGGCGGCCCGCGGCGTTGGCGCGGTATCCAGCCGCATGCCGGAGATCCTCGATCTCGATCCTCACAACCATGTGCTGGCGCTCAGCGACACGGGATCGCTCGGCGACTTCACGGCGATCTATGAGGCCGGAGTGATTCCCGCCGCGACGGTGGACGAACTTCTCGACTGGTTGAAGGCGCTCAGCACGGTCACGATCCCCGCCCCCGAGAAGGACCGGTTCACCAACCGCGCGATGCGCGCGCTCAACCACGAACACATCTTTCGGCTTCCTCTCGCGCGTGACAACGGGCTCGATCTCGACCGGATCACCGAGGGACTGGGACGAGCCGCGGAAGGCCTCAAGGCCGATGAGGCCTACGCGGACCGCGTTCGCGCGCTGGGCTCGCGCTATCTCGAAGACGGCGTGTCCCTCGTCCACGGCGACTACTTTCCGGGGAGCTGGATGAAGGCCGCGGATGGAATCCGCATAATCGATCCGGAGTTCTGCTTCCTGGGCGCGCGGGAGTTCGACTACGGCGTGATGTTGGCGCACCTCGCCCTCGCGCGGACTCCGGTGGAGCCGGCGCAGCGTGTTCTCGATGCAACGCGATCCGAACGCCTCGACACCGCGCTCGTTCTCAACTTCGCCGGCGTCGAGATCATGCGCCGGCTCATCGGCGTGGCCCAGCTGCCGCTGTCTCATGACCTCGACACGAAGCGACGCCTTCTTGATGTGTCGAGGTCCCTCGTTCTCACCCCGCGGGCGGAACTCTCATGCTGGTAGCGGTCCGCGCGATGATCGCTCTTGGTCTCGTCCTGGTCGCGGCTTCTCCCGCGCCGGTAAGCGCTCAGCCCCGGCGCGTCTGGATCGACACCGACCCCGCGATCGGCGAACCCGAACGGGATGTCGACGATGGCTTCGCCCTGCTGCAGGCGTTCCGTTCGCCCGAACTCGACATCCGCGGCGTGTCGGTGGTTTTCGGGAACGCGCCGTTTGATGAGGGCCTGGCCATCGCCCGGCGTCTCGTGCGGCTGTGGGGCCCGGAAGGGCTGAGCGTATTCGGCGGCGCGTCATCCGCCCAAGGGCGCGGACAGCCGACGGACGCCACGCGCGCGCTCGCCGAGGCTCTTCGTCAGGGACCCCTCACGATCCTGGCCCTCGGCCCCGCGACCAACGTGGCCACGGTCCTCGAGCAACACCCGGAACTCGCGAAGCGGATCGTTCGGATCGTCGCGGTGGCGGGACGCCGCCCCGGCCAGCGCTTCACCACCGGCACGGTCAACGTGAAGGGACATCGCGACTTCAACTTCGAACTCGATCCCGAGGCCTTCCGGGTCCTGATCGCATCGAGGGTTCCCCTGGTCCTGACCCCCTTCGAGATCTCGTCCCAGGTCTGGATTGAGTCGCCCGATATCGACCGTCTCGCAAAAGGATCTCCCGCCGCGCAGGCGCTGGCGACACCCGCGAGGGCATGGCTCGATCTGTGGGGCCGTCTCTTCGGCGTGAACGGTTTCAATCCGTTCGACACTTTGGCGGTCGGATACGTGGTCTCGCCAATCGACTTCGGTTGCGAGTCGCTCCGAATCGAGATCCAGACCCTGGCCGACGACATCACCGAGCCCGGAATGCAGGGAACCTCGGTTCAGAACAAGCCCTACCTGCTCGTCTCAAGCGCCTTCAAGTCCGCGCCGGGACAGGCACTCTATTGTTCGAGGCCACCCCCAGACTTCAAGCGCGACCTCCTCGACCGCCTTCTGCGCTAATCGGACGTCCAACATCCGCGGCGATTCAGATGGCGCGGTTGCGGCTCGAGGCCTCTTGCTTCGGCGTGAGGGGCCCTCGTGAAAGCCCCTATACTGCTCCTGCCAGGGAGGCAGCGAAACAATGAGTAGTCGCGAGGATTGGGCGGTGCTCGGGACCACCGCGGAACTCTCGGGCCGGCAACTCCAGACGGTGACCGTGCGTCGCACCCGCATTGCGCTGAGCTACAGAGAGGGCCGCTTTTCCGCCATTTCCGGGGTGTGCAACCACGCGGGCGGACCACTCGGCGACGGTCGGCTCGAAGGGGACTATGTCGAGTGCCCGTGGCACTTCTGGAAATTCCACCACCAGACGGGACTGGGCGAGCCCGGCTTCGAGGAGGATGCGGTGCCGGCCTACGCGCTCAAGGAAGAGGCGGGAAGTCTCTTTGTGGACCTCGCGAGCGCCACCCCCCGCAGTCGGAAGCCGCACGCTCCCCACCCCCTCGCACGAAAGGTCGACCGCGGGACTGGCCCGGTGCGGATCGTCGGCATATCGACCACCGTCATGACAAAGGGCCATCCCAGATTCAGCACCTCGGAGGCCCTGCTCGACGAAGCGCTTCGCCACGGCGCGAGCCAGGGTTATGAGACGCGGCTCATCCGTTTGCGCGACCTCGACTTCCGGGCCTGCGAGGGCTTCTATTCCCGGGCGGCCCGCGCCTGCACGTGGCCGTGCTCCATCACCCAGATGGACCCGGACGATCAACTGGACCAGGTCTACGAAGCGCTTGTCCACTGGGCCGATGTGTACCTGATTGCCACGCCCATTCGCTGGGGATCAGCGAGCAGCCTGTATTTCAAGATGGTTGAACGCATGAACTGTGTCCAGAACCAGGAGACCATCGCCAACAAGCACTTGCTCA
>JANNJB010000926.1:0-2394 GCA_031405615.1 Vicinamibacteria bacterium
CGAAGCCGAAGACATTCGTGGACTACATGCTCGGCGCATTCGCGGACTGCGCCCACGAGGACTCACGAAAGCGCTCGACCGGAATGTTGGCGGCCCGCTCTTCACCCCCGACGGGCGCGCCGTGCTCTTCACCATCGAGGACCAAGGGAACTCGCATCTGGGACGGGTGTCCGTCGATGGGGGCGCCGTGGAGCGCATCGTCGCCGGCGAACGCGACATCCAGTCCTTTGACACCCAGGGCGGCCGCATCGCTTTCCTTGAAAGCCAGCCCACGCTCCCGTCGGAGATCTCGGTCCTCGACGGAACAACGGTTCGTCGGCTGACGAAAACGAACGATGCCCTGTTGAAGGACATCAAGCTCGTGAATGTGGAGCGGTTCAAGGCGAAGAGCAAGGACGGCACGATGGTCGACGGCTTTCTCCTGCGCCCCGCGGATATGAAAGCAGGCGCGCGGGTTCCCACGATCCTGCGGATCCACGGCGGCCCGGCATCGCAGTATTCAACCGCCTTCAACTTCGAGTGGCAGCTTTTCGCCGCTCAGGGCTACGCGGTAGTCGCGGGCAATCCTCGTGGTTCCACCGGCTACGGCCGCGACTTCAGCTACGCGCTGTTCGCGAAGTGGGGGGAACCCGACTTCGACGACGTCATGGCGGTGGTGGATCACGCGGTGTCGATCGGCGTCGCGGATCCGGATCGGCTGGGCGTGGGCGGCTGGAGCTACGGCGGCATCCTCACGAACTACGTGATCTCCAAGACCACCCGCTTCAAGGCCGCGACGTCCGGCGCCTCGATCTCCAACATCATCGCGGGTTACGGCACCGACCACTACCAGTATGAATACGAGGCGGAACTCGGTCTGCCCTGGAAGAACCCCGAGGCGTACATGAAGCTTTCCGGCCCGTTCCTGAAAGCCGATCAGATCAAGACGCCGACGTTGTTCCTTTGCGGCGAAGCCGACATGAACGTGCCGCTTCTCAACACCGAGCAGATGTACCAGGCGGTCCGCCGACAGGGCGTGCCCGCCGAGCTTGTGATCTATCCCGGCCAGAATCACGGCATCCGGACGCCGAGTTATCAGAAGGACCGGTACGAGCGCTACGTGAAGTGGTACGACACGTATCTCCGTCCGGAGAAGGCGAAGGCCGCGGCGGCGGCGAAGACGCCGGAGGCGAAGGGTCTCGACGGGCGGTCCTTCTTCCCGGTGGAGCTCTCCGCCGATGTGAAGAAGCGGCTCGAAGACAGCCTCGCGGCGGCCACCGCCGACTTCGTGAAGAACCCGGAGAGCGCCGACAACATCATCTGGGTCGGTCGCAGACTCTCCTATCTCTCGCGGTTCCGCGAAGCGATCGACGTCTTTTCACGGGGCATCACCAAGTTTCCAAACGATGCCCGCCTGCTCCGACATCGAGGACATCGTTACGTCAGCACCCGGCAGTTCGACAAGGCGATCGTCGATTTCGACAAGGCGGCGAAGCTCATGACGGGCAAGCCGAACGAAGGGGAACCCGATGGCGCTCCCGGTCGGCGCCCCTCGCCCTCGGCCACGCTGAAGTTCAACATCTATTACCACCTCGGCCTTGCCCACTACCTCAAGGGCGACTTCGCGAAGGCTCTCGTCGCCTACCGCGAGTGTTTGAAGTACTCGACCGACAACGACGACTCACTCGTCGCGACCTCCGACTGGCTGTACATGACGCTCCGCCGGCTTGGTCAGAAAGCGGAGGCCGACAAGGTCCTCGAGCCGATCAAGGAGGGCATGAACGTTCTCGACAACGCGGCCTACTACCATCGTCTGCTGATGTACAAGGGTCTTCGCAAGCCCGAGGATGTTCTGGGCAGTGACGAGCAGGATCCGCTCCAGATCGCAACCCAGGGCTACGGCGTCGGGAATTTCTACCTCGTGAATGGCGACACCGAGCGCGCGAAGGCCATTTTCAAGCGCGTGGTGTCGGGTTCACAGTGGGCGGCTTTCGGCTTCCTTGCCGCCGAAGCCGACCTCGCCCGCATGAAGTGACCGGGCGAATCGAGAATCAACGCCCGGTCATCCCGGCGCAAGCCGGGATGCACTGCGTAACTGTGGTTCTCAGTACAGACGGAAGTTGATCGTGTAGGTCATGAGCGTGGGGACCGGACAACCGCCGAGCCGGGCGGGGTGATAACGCAAGAGTGAGGCCGCGCCCAGAGCAGATATGCCCATGGAGGGTTCAGGGGGCGTGCTCCCCAGTTGAAGATTCGCGGTCGAACCGTCAACTCCAATCGCCATTTTGATGACGACGCTCCCCGCCTCACGATCTGCAACGGCGTTCCGTGGATAAAGGACTTCCAACTGAGTCGACTCGATCTTCTTCGGGGGGCCTCCATCCCCAGGGTCCTGGTCACCCACGCCATCACGGA
>JANNJB010000927.1:0-2472 GCA_031405615.1 Vicinamibacteria bacterium
GAACCTGCGGGCGTTTCGACTCGCGTCCAGACTCTCGATCGCCTGGCCGTACGCCTCGATGAATTCTGTGTCCTTGAGCAGTCCCACCCACTTGTGCGGATCGACGTTGATGAGGAGCTCGACCGGATTGTGATAGCGCCGCCAGTGCTCCGGATCGATCCACGCGAAGAGGCGCGAGGCCTTTGGATTGAAGCTCCACCAGAGGTCATACGCGAGATCGCGCAGCCGTTCGACCTCGTGGGGAAGGTCGATATCCGCGATCTGGAGAGTGGGGACTTCTAGGGTCACGCGAGGGAGGTGCTCGCGAGGAACTTCTTCAACGCCTCTTCGCCCCGGGTGATCGCGGTGAACTGCGCCCCGTAACGGTTGGGGCCGGCGGTCCTCGTGATGTGCGCGGTAGCCGAGAAAAGCTCGCCCGATTCATCGAAACGAAGTGCGAGACTCACCTCGTCGCCCATGTTGAGAGGGTGGTTGGACTCGATCAACAGGCCGGTGGCTGAGATGTTCTGGGCCAGGACCGGCACGGTCGCGCCGAAACCGCTGCTCGCCGCGACCTGAAGACGCACGGGCAGACGAACGTCACGGCGAGAGGGAACCTCGATGAGCCGGCCGAGGCGGTCGTTGAAGTCGTCCCCCGGAGGGAGGCGGAGGATGGCGTTGGCGCCCGCTTCGAGGACTTCGACTTCGGAAGGATCGAAATCATCCTCGGAAAAGACCACGATGGAGACCCGCTTCAAGGTCGCGGATTTCCGGAGCGTCCGGATGAGGGTTTCGATCCCCGGAGTCTCGCGGTGGATGCACAGGAGCGCCACCATGCCTCTCGCGAGGCGCGTCTGGACCTCGGTGGTGGACCGCACCATCTCTCTCTCGATGTGCGACCGGAAGAGGACGGTACCCTGGAGGTCCCGGTCGAGGGGGCGAGGCGAGCAGATGAGAACAACGGCCATGAAATCGGGGAGTTGGGGCGGGAGTGTAACAGCTAGTTCAGAGGCTCGAGCCACGCGGCGGGGTTTGCGTCCGAGGGCATCCTGAAGTCGCCCCGCGGCGAGAGGCTCACCGAACCGACCTTGGGACCGTCCGGGACAGTGGAACGCTTGAACTGAGCCGCGAAGAAACGCTCCAGAAAGACCTTCAGCCAACTCTTTATGGTGACCGGCGGATAGGCGCCGGCAAACGCGGTTCCCGCGAGAAACAGGATCTTTTCAGGCGACGCGCCGAGGCGCAGGAGGGCGTGCAGGAAGAAGTCGTGGAGTTCGTACGGGCCCACGATGTCTTCGGTCCGCTGCGTGATCTCGCCCTTTCGACCGGGGGGAAGGAGCTCGGGTGAGATGGGGAGCGCCAGCACCTCGAGCAGGGCGCGGCTCTCTTCCGCGTGGAGCGGATCTTCTGCCGCGGCCTTGACCAGGAAGCGAACCAGGGTCTTCGGTATCGATGCATTGACGTTGTACATCGAGAGGTGGTCGCCGCCGAACGTCGCGAAGCCCAGTGCCAGTTCCGACAGGTCCCCGGTGCCGATCACCAGACCGCGTTCCTTGTTCGCCAGATCCATCAGGACCTGAGTGCGCTCCCGCGCCTGTGCGTTCTCGAAGGTGACGCTGCGATCCTTGAGCGAGAGGCCGATGTCCTTGAGGTGACGCTCGCACGCGGCCTTGATGTCGATCTCCTTCACGGTGACACCCGCGGCTTCGGCGAGCCTATGGGCCAGCGCTTTTGTCTTCGCGCTGGTCCCAAAGCCGGGCATGGTGACGGCCAGGATGGACTTCCGCGAACGGCCGAGCAGTCCACAGGTCCGGCACGCCACGATGAGGGCGAGGGTCGAGTCGAGGCCGCCGGAGATCCCGAGGATGAGTTTGCGCGACTCCGTGTGCTCCCAGCGTCTCGCGAGCCCCGCGGTCTGGATCTCGAAGATCTCGGCGCAGTGCTGCGACAAGGACCGCTCGTCGTCGGGAACGAAGGGAAGAGGGGCGATCGGCCGAACGAGCCGCGCGGGCCTCGGCAGCGCCACCTCGTCGAGCGCCACCACCCGTGTCGGTGATGGCGCGCCGCCGGTCTCCGAGAACGTCTTCTGCCGAAGTCTCTCCACCGCGAGTCGGTCGACATCGACATCGGTGGCGATGAGTTCGGCGTCCCGACGGAAGCGACGGTTCTCGACGAGCATCACGCCGTTCTCCGCCACCATCAGGTGGCCGCCGAAGACGAGATCGGTGGTGGACTCATGAACCCCGACGTTGGCGAACACGTACGCCGAGAGGGTTCGGCCGGAGTGCTGCTTCACCAGCTCCCGGCGGTAGTCGGCCTTGCCGATGCCTTCATTCGACGCGGAGAGATTGGCGAGGATGGTGGCCCCGGCCTGGGCGAGACGCACACTCGGCGGAACGGGCGCCCAAAGGTCCTCGCAGATCTCGAAGCCGAGCGCGAGGTTCTCTTCGCCGGCCACGCGGAAGACAAGGTCGGCGCCTGCGGGAACGCGGC
>JANNJB010000928.1:0-3624 GCA_031405615.1 Vicinamibacteria bacterium
ACTCGACCCGCCAAACCCGAGCGGAGGCCGGCGAACCAGTGCGGCCGCCTGAACTCCCGGCAGGCTCTTCGCTTCGGTGAGGAGGTTCTCGAAGAACACCTGCCCCCGCCCCGAGTCGTAACCGCTCGTGAAAAGCTCGAGAGAGGAGATCAGCACGCCCTTCGGTTCGAAGCCGATGTCGTAGTTCTGGGCCCGCTCGAGACTGCGCACGAACAGGCCGGCGATCACCAGCATCACCGTGGACGCGGCGAGCTGGCCCACGACGAGCCTCCTGAACCAGCGGGTGCGCCCGCGGGCGCCCGCGATCGAACCGGCTTCCTCGCGCATGACGCCCGACGAATCGGACCTCGAGGTTTGAAGCGCCGGAATGAGGCCGAAGAGGATCCCGGTCGCGACACTGAGGGCGATCGCGATGAGAAGCGCCTGGGTGTCGAGGGCGGCGCCGAAGTTCACGGGAACATCGGTGGCCGGAACCATTCGCTGCAGGACGGAAGCTCCGAAGTATGCGACTCCCGCTCCGGCCAGGCCACCCAGAAGAGACAAGAGCGCGGACTCGCACAGGAGCTGGCGAACGATCCGGCTCCTCGAAGCGCCGAGCGCGGTTCTCACCGCGATCTCCCGCCGCCGGCCCATGGCGCGGGCGAGCAGGAGAGATGCCACGTTCATCGCGGCAATCAGGAGGACGAGAGCGGTCACACCGCCGAGCACGGCGAACACCGGGCCGAGAATCGCGGCCGGCGTCTGGGGCGCACGCCACAAAGGCGCAATGGTGAGGCCTTTTCCCGCGTGGGCGTTTTGCGGGTACTCAGTCGCAAGCGCCTGGCCGATGGCTCGGAGTTCCCCCTCCGCCTTCGCGAAGGGCACTCCCGGCGCGAGCCGACCCAGGACCGTGAGCCATGAATTGCCTCGCTGCTCGAGGCGTCCTGCGCTCCCCGGTTCCAGCCACTCCTGCATCATCATGGGCGCCCAGGCCTCGTACGCGAGGCCAGGCCGTGTGCCCTTGAACCCTTCGCCCGCGACGCCGACCACCGTGAAGGAGCGCGCATTCAGAAGCACGCTCCGGCCGATCACACGGGGGTCACCGCCAAACCCTCGCTGCCAGAGTTCGTAGCCGATGACCACCACCGGGCTCTTGAGCGGCGCCTCGTCCTCGTTCGGCAGGAAGCCGCGCCCCTGAGCGAGAGGGACACGCAGGACATCGAAATAGTTCCCGGAGACGATCTCCGCGAAAACGCGGGAGGGCTTTTCGCCGGCGCCCAGTCCGACGGCGGTGGGCCGCATGGCGATGAGGCCATCGATCGTCTTCGTGCGCGCCTTGATGTCGCGATAGTCGGGATACGAGACGCTGATGACGCCCTGGTTCTTGTCGGTGACGTGCATCGCCACCAGCTGTGCCGGCTCGGAAACCGTCGGGAAGGGATTGAAGAGCAGCGCCTTCGCCCATGTGTAGAGCGTCGTGTTGGCGCCGATGCCGAGGGCAAAAGAAAGAACTGCGAGGGCGGTGAACACCGGCGCGTTCAGGAGCTGGCGCGCGGCGTAACGCAGGTCGCCAACGAATGCGTTCATCGCCCTATTCGTACCTCAGGGTTTTCGAAGGATCGACACGCGCCGCGCGCGCGGCGGGAAGGTAAGCGGCGAGGATCGCGGAGCCGGCGAGGACCACCACCGAGACCGCGATTGACGCGACGTCGTAAGCGGGCACGCCGAAAAGCTGAGACCGCACGAGGGCGGCGATGCCGTAGGCGATGGGAACCCCGAGCACAAGACCGGCGGCGACGAGCTTCCCCGCCTGACCCAGGATCAACCCGACGATGTCGCGCGGTTGCGCGCCCATCGCGACGCGGACTCCGATCTCGCGGAATCGCTGAGTGACGCCGTGGCTCAACACACCATAGAGACCGAGGGCCGCGAGCAGCAGCGCGATGGCGCCGAACACCGATGCGAGGTACGCCATGGTGCGCTCGGCCGCGATGGAGTCGTCACGCGTCTGCGCAAGGGTGGCGAACCCGGTTGGAGGGACCGCCGGGTCGATGCGATTCACGATCCCACGAAGGCTATCCATGAGGCCGGTCTCCGGTCCTTTGGCGCGCACGTAGAAGGTCATGGCGCCGAGAACCTTTTGCTGCGCGTAGGGGAAGAAGACCTGACGCCGTCCTTCTTCTTCGTTGACCCGGCTCTGCCTGTAGTCCTTCACCACACCGACGATCTCGTAGTCGAACGTCTCGGTGGGGCGATTGCGGCCGAACCGGAGTCCCACGGCGCTCTTGCCCTTGTAGAAGTGCTTCGCGAACGACTCGTTCACGACCGCGACAAGGGGAGCGCCAGCCGCGTCCCGCGCGTCGAACCCGCGGCCCTCCTGAAGGGTCGCGCCAATGGTGTTGAAGAAGCTGGGACTCACCTGGAGCCAGAGAGGATTCATGTCCTCTTCCTCGGTCGGCGTGTGGCCGGGGATCTTGATCGTGCTCGAGGAGTTGGAGTTGGTGAGCAGAGAGTTGTCCGACAGGCCCACGGAGGCGACGTTCGGCTGGGCCATGATTTCCGTGGTGACACGATCGAAAAGCGACCGCTTCTGAGTCTCGTCGTAGCCGGCGAGAGCGGGACTGAGGCTGAAGCTCACGACTTTGTCCGTGTCGTAGCCGACGGGCCGGCTTGCCAGATTGAAGAGGGACTTGGCGAGGAGACCGGCCCCCACAAGCAGCGAGAGCGACAGGGCGAGCTGGCCCACCACGAGGGCATTGCGGGTGCGGCGTCCGCCCGCCGCAGTGGCGCCGCTGCCTTCGCGTAACGACGGGGTCAGCGCGACGCGCGTCCCCTGGAGTGCGGGGACCACACTCGAAACCACCACACCGAGAAAGGCAAGAAAGGCCGCGAAACCGAGAACGCGGGCATCGAGCGCGAAGGTGAGCAGCGCCCGGGCATCGGGATCGGGAAGGGTCTCCACCAGCAGACGGCCGCCCACTACCGCCACCGCGAGGCCCGCGACCAGTCCGAGCGAGGCGAGGACCGCCCCCTCGACCACCAGTTCGCGAATGAGACGCGCGCGCGTGCCGCCCAGGGAGAGCCGAACCGCGATCTCCTTACGCCTTTTGGTGGCCCGGGTGAGGAGCAGATTCGCGATGTTGAGGCAACCGATGAAGAGAACGAGAGACGCGGTGGCCAGGAGGATCTTGAAGGGAGCCTCCGCCTGCTCGCGGAATCCCGAGGCCCCAGCACCTCCCGGATGAAGCTCGACCGATTTCTTTACGAAGCGCTCGCGGAACTTCTCGGAGTTCCGCGTCATCGTCTTCACTTCCTCGGCCAGGATCTGCTTGTAGAGGACGTCGAGACGCGTCTGGGCCTGGGCGATCGTCACTCCGGGTTTCAACCGGGCCACCGGGGTCAGGAACATGGCGCGACGGGATTCGAGTTCATCCCACGTGGGTGTGACCACGCGCTTCATGGTGAGGGGCACGTAGGCGAGGGTGTCCTGTCCCACTTCGAGGCCCCGGAAGTTCGCGGGCGCCACACCCACAATCTCCATGGTGGCCGCGTTGATGCGCACGACCTTGCCCACGATGCTCGGCTCGGAACCGAAGCGTCGCTGCCAGTAGCTGTGGGAAATCACCACCACGGGATGCGCGCCGA
>JANNJB010000929.1:0-4697 GCA_031405615.1 Vicinamibacteria bacterium
GTGCGAACTCGCTCTGGTGTTTTTTGCAAAAAACGCCTTCAGACGGAGTTGGCACTCCCCCTCCGGTAGGAATGGGGTCGCGCGGGGGTGACGTGAGGGTCCAATCGGCGTCCCAGCTGGGCGGGTTCGGGATGGCCCCTACGATGCCGAAGATCCCTTCGGCGACCGTCTATCGGTGCCGCTTCGGGATGGCTGCTTCCTCTTCGAGACGGCTAGGAAGCAGCCACCTGATCCAGGAATTCCGCGTTTGTCTTTGTCTTTGACAGACGCTCGAGCATGAGTTCCATTGCGTCCGTCTGATGCAGGGTCGAGAGGACCTTGCGCAGGACCCACACGCGCATCAGCTCTTCGCGGCCCAGCAGGAGTTCCTCGCGTCTGGTGCCGCTGCGGTTGATGTCCACCGCCGGAAGAATGCGCTTCTCCATCATCCGGCGATCGAGGACGATTTCCGAGTTGCCGGTGCCCTTGAACTCTTCGAAGATGATGTCGTCCATGCGTGAGCCGGTGTCGACCAGCGCGGTCGCGATGATGGTGAGCGAGCCGCCCTCTTCCATGGCGCGCGCCGCGCCGAAGAACTTCTTCGGAAGCAGCAGCGCGGACTGGTCGAGGCCGCCCGAAAGGGTTCGGTTCGAACTGCCGATGGCGTTGTTGTAGGCGCGGGCGAGGCGGGTGATCGAGTCGAGAAGGATCACCACGTCCTGGCCGTGTTCGACCAGACGACGCGCGTGTTCGATCACCATCTCCGCGGTTTCGATGTGCCGCTGGGGCTCGAGGTCGAAGGTCGAAGCGATGACCTCGCCCTTCACCTTCCGCTGCATGTCCGTGACCTCTTCGGGCCTCTCGTCGATGAGGACCACGAGGAGGGTCACCTCCGGGTGATTCGTCGCGATCGAGTTCGCGAGGTTTTGCAGGATCACGGTCTTGCCGGTTCGGGGCGAGGCCACGATCAGCCCGCGCTGCCCCTTGCCGAGCGGCGTCATCATGTCGAGGATCCGCCCGGTCATGTCGGTGGGCGTGGTCTCGAGGTGCAGTCGATGCTGAGGGTAGAGCGGCGTCAGGTTGTCGAAGAGGATGCGATCGCGCGCGGAATCGGGATCGAGGTTGTTGATGCTCGTGATCCGGGAGAAGGAGTAGAAGCGTTCCGCGTGGCGCGGTGCGCGAACGATCCCGGAGAGCCGGTCGCCGGTGCGAAGGAAGAACCGGCGGATCTGCGAAGGTGAAACGTAGATGTCGTCGGTTTCGGCGCGGAAGCCGACCTCGGCGCCCCGAAGGAAACCGTAGCCCTCCTTGGTCGCGGCGAGGACGCCGGAAGAGGTGAGGGGGATGGGGCTGTGAGAGCGGATTCGCAACAGCCTTCGCAGCAGCTCCTCGCGGGGAAGGCCCGAGGCTTCGGCGATCCCGTTTTCCTCGCCCAGGGCCACCAAAGCGAGCCGGTCGGCGCGGCGCAGGGTGGTGAAGTCACCGAACGAGAAGAGCCCCGTCTCCGGCGCCTCGACCGGCTCCCCTTCAGGGACGTGGTTCGGCTCGGGCTCGTCGGCTTCGACGGCTTTGGGTGTTCTGGCCATTCGGTCGGAGGATCTAGTGCGTCACGGGCGGCGCCGCGGGCGCTTTGGGTGCGCTGGGCGCGTCGACCTGCGCCGGCGTGCCGCCGGTCGGCAGGATGGCGATCCGGAAGACCTGATCGACGGAATCGACGAGGTGGATGGTGAGCGCGGCCTTCACTTCCTCGGCCACGTCGGCGAGGTCCTTTTCGTTCTCCCGCGGGAGGATCACGGTGGTGGCCCCGATGCGGTGCGCGGCCAGGAGTTTCTCCTTGAGCCCGCCAATGGGCAGGACCTTGCCGTGGAGCGTGATTTCCCCGGTCATGCAGATGTCGTGGCGGACCGGGGCGCCTTGGAGGGCCGAGACGAGAGCGGTCGCGATGGTGATGCCCGCGGACGGGCCGTCCTTCGGGATCGCGCCCTCGGGCACGTGAATATGGATGTCGATCTTGCGGTAGAAGTTGGGCTCGATGTTGGGCTCGATGTTGAGTTCGGTCACGTGCGCGCGCACGTACGAGAGCGCGGCGCGGGCGCTTTCCTGCATCACGTCGCCCAGCTTGCCGGTGAGGGTGAGGGCGCCGCGGCCCGGCATCAACGTCACTTCAATGGGCAGGGTCTCGCCTCCCACTTCCGTCCAGGCCAGGCCCATCGCGAGGCCCACTTCGCTCTTTTCCTCGGCCTGAGGATCGCGGAAGCGCGGCACACCGAGCAGTTCGATGACGTCGCTCTCCGAGAGAACGATCTTGTAGTCGGCGCCGCGCTCGACCACGCGCCGGGCCGTTTTCCGGGCGAGGCTTCCAAGCTCGCGTTCCAGGCTGCGCACGCCGGCTTCCCGGGTGTAGCGGCGGATGACGGTCTTGAGCGCCCCGTCCGGAATCTCGAGGTTCGCGATCTTGAGCCCGTTCTGCTCGAGCTGTTTCGGAATGAGGTGGCGCCTGGCGATCTCGATCTTCTCGGCTTCGGTGTAACCGGCGAGACGGACGATCTCGAGGCGGTCCTGCAGGGCGTGGGGGATGCCGTGCAGGGTGTTCGCGGTGGCGATGAAGAAGACCGACGAGAGGTCGAAGTCGACATCGAGATAGTGATCCGAGAAGTTCTTGTTCTGCTCGGGATCGAGGACCTCGAGCAGCGCCGACGAGGGATCGCCGCGGAAGTCGTAGGTCATCTTGTCGACTTCGTCGAGAAGGAACACGGGGTTGCGGCTCCCTGCCTTCCGCATGAGTTTGACGATCTGCCCGGGAAGCGCTCCGATGTAGGTGCGGCGATGGCCGCGGATCTCCGCCTCGTCGCGCACGCCGCCGAGGGAGAAGCGAACATAAGGCCGGCCGGTGCAGCGGGCGATGGAGCGGGCGAGCGACGTCTTGCCCACGCCGGGAGGCCCGACGAAGCAGAGGATCGGGCCCTTGGGCTCATCGACGAGCTGGCGCACCGCGAGGAACTCGAGGATGCGCTCCTTGATCTTGTCGAGACCATAGTGATCCTCGTTGAGGATCACTTCGGCGGCCTTGATGTCGCGGGTCTCCTTGGCCTTGCGGCGCCAGGGCATGGCCACGAGCCACTCGAGATAGTTGCGCGAGACCGTGGCCTCGGCCGACATGGGAGGCATGCCTTCGAGGCGCTTCAGTTCCTGACGGGCCTTCTCGAGCGCCTCCTTGCTCATCTTCGCCTTCTCGATCCGCTCCTTGAGCTCCTCGAATTCGCTCGGGCGCTCTTCCTTCTGGCGCTCTTTCTGAAGCGACTTCATCTTCTCGGAGAGGTACTGCTCCTTGGGCGAGCGGCCGCCCTTGGGCGCGCGGCCCTCCCGCTTTTCGGCTTCGAGGCGTTCCACCTCGACTTCGAGCGACTGGGTGAGACTCAGGAGGCGGGCGGAGGGCGAGGGCGTCTCGAGCAGCGCCTGCTTCTCGTCGGTGGGAAGGACGAGGTGGGAGGCGACGGTGTCGGCGAGCTTGCCCGCGTCCTGGACCCGGACGGCGGCGAGCATGGCGTCGTAGTGAAGGTGGTTCGACATCTTCACGTAGCGATCGAAGAGTTCGACCACGCGACGCACCACCGGTTCGATGTCGCCTTCCGGCGCCTGTCGGGGGATGGTCCGCACGAGCGCCTTCATGAAGCCGCTCTCTTCGCCGAACTCGAGGGCCTGTCCTCGATCGACGCCTTCGACGAGCACGCGCAGGTTGCCATCGGGAAGGCGCAGGCTCTGGACGATCTGGCAGATGGTGCCGAACGCGCGGACCTCCCGGGGCGATGGGGAATCGCGCTTCGGGTCGAGCTGGGCGGTCAGAAACAGGCGCTTGCTGCGCTGCAGCGAGTGTTCGAGGGCGAGGATCGAGGGCTTCCGGCCGATCACGAACGTCATCATCATGTGCGGGAAGACGACGACGTCGCGCAATGGAACCGTAGGCAGGGCCTCAGGCGCGTCGGCGGTGGGCTTGGTTGATGGAGGCATGGAAGCTTTGGTCCGTCCTTCTAGGGTTCCTGAGGCGCGCCGCCTTTATGGCGCCCTTACTGCAAGTCTTTAGGGGCTTGAGGCAGGCTTGTGGCTCAAGCGGGCGAGGGCGTCTAGCCCGCCTTTTCGATCACCATGATCGGCTTCTCGCCCGAGACCACGACCTCGCGCGTGATCACGCATTCCCTCACCTTCTTCAGGGAGGGGAGGTCGTACATCAGGTCGAGCATGAGATCTTCGAGGATCATCCGGAGGCCGCGCGCGCCGATCTTCCGCTCGATGGCAAGATCCGCGATCGCGAGCATGGCGTCGTCGGTGAACCGCAGTTTGACGCCCTCGTATTCGAACATCCGCTGATATTGCTTGATGATCGCGTTTCTGGGCGTGGTGAGGATGTCGATGAGAGCGCGCTGATCGAGGTCGTGCAGCGTCGCAACCACGGGCAGGCGGCCGATGAACTCGGGGTCGTTGCCGGGCAACGGAATGTTCCAGGTCGCAAACTTATTCTGCAAGGTCTGGAACTGACCTTGGGCCAACGCGTAGCCAAACCCACGCGAACCGCAGTGGGAAAGAAACGCCACGCAGCCATCGCGCAAGCCGAACACTTCGGCAGCGCGGCGAGCGCGGTCGTTATCGGAAATCTGCACGGCTTCGCACTCACCAAAATGATTGCCGCCGCCGTAAGAACCAAGCTGACGGATCTTGTCCTC
>JANNJB010000930.1:0-4908 GCA_031405615.1 Vicinamibacteria bacterium
GAAATGCGCGGGCAAAAAGTGGCGGAAAAATGGCTTTTGGCGCGGGCACGCGCGCCGTTGCGGCGCTCGGGTATAGTGCTTCGCGACAGTGAACCTACAGACAGAAAAGGCATGGCCAGACGCATTGCAATCATCGAAGACGATTCCGCGATCCGCGAGAACTACGCGGACGTGCTCCGCCGCCGGGGCTACGAGGTGGCGACCTTTGCCGACCGTCCGCAGGCGCTGAAGGCATTGCCCACCCGCCTGCCGGACCTGGCGCTGATCGACATCGGCCTGGCCGACGAAGTAGAAGGCGGCTTCACGCTTTGCCGCGAGTTGCGCGCCCTGTCGCCGAAGCTGCCGATCATTTTTCTGACCGCGCGCGACGGCGACCTCGACACCGTGTCGGGCCTGCGCATGGGCGCGGACGACTATCTGACCAAGGACATCAGCCTGCCGCATCTGTTGGCGCGCATCGCGGCGCTGTTCCGGCGCATCGAAGTCATGGGCGCACCGCCGGCCGCCGAGGATGTGCTGGAGCGCGGACGCCTACGGCTGAACATCAAGCGCATGGAAGCGCACTGGCGAGGAGGACGAGCATGACCACGATCGGGCCGAGCCACCACTTCTTGCGGACCTTCATGAAGGCCCAGAGTTCGGAGATCAGGCCCATCTTTTCGCGAGAGTCTTCAAAAGCCATCGTGGGGGAGTTTACCGGAGGAGGCGGTGATCCCGGTTTTCTCATAAGATCGGCGCTACGCGCGCGGGACTCGGTGAGGGTGCGCGGATAGCGGAAACTATGGAAGACAGCGAACGCACAGACCGCCAGGCCCGGATGGGCTCGGACTACCTCCGGACGCAGGTGCGCGCGTGGATGGAAGGTGCTGGGGAGTCGGGCCGCAAGAAGGAACTCTTCGAGCTGGAGATGTGGCTTCGCGCTCTCGACCGCTTCTTCAAGCCCGCGCACCACGCGCTATCGGATGAACAGGTCAACGAGCTTCCCTATCGCGACTGGTCGGCGGAACTGACCGTGGTCGACCTTTGCCTGTTGCGCGTGGGACAGTTGTGCTCGCAGCTCTTGCCGCGTGACCGGGTCGACGAGGCCCAGTTCAAGCGCTACGTGGATGGCTTCATCCGCGAGACGGAGAGCGCCGATCCCTATTTCGAGCGGCTTTTGCGGGATGCACGGCCCGAAGCCGGCCTGCTCGTCCTGCGCGGAACCCTCGAGGACGTGCGTCTGCTGGTGGCCGAGTCTCTCCGCGCCCAGAAGACCCCCCTGCAGATCTTCGAATCGGTGGGCCGGATCTTCTCCCGCGAACTTCGTCGCAACCCGCCGCTCGCCGCGCTGCTCGACAAGAAGTTCAAGCCGATGTTCGACAAGGTCGCGAGTTCGGAAATCGCCGCCCTCATCCGTGCGGTCGAGGATCCCAATGAGCGGAACCCCGTCGCGCGTGTCTTTCTCGAACTCTTCCGGATGCTCAAGTACCTCGAGTTCGCCGATCCGGACGGCCTCGCCGACGATCGGGTGAAGACCGCGGCCTGCGTCTTTTCGCTGGTCATCGCCGAGGCCCGCCAGCTCGTGATCTATATCGAGAAGCGCGCGCTCGTGGCCCTGCCCCACGGAAGCGCGGTTCGCGACGCCTGAGATTCGATCGCGTACTGCATGCCCATCGACATCAACAAGGTCGTCCGGGTGGAGCTGGCCGACCTCTCGTCCGCCCAGTCTTCGGAGAACGTGCGCGCCCGCATCGAAAACGCCCACGGCATCCTCAAGGACTGTTTTCAGCAGTCGGTGGTTCAACTCGCGGGGGCGCTCGATTCCGGCCTCACCGGCGTCGGCGTCTTCACGGACTTCGTGACCAAGAAAGAGCGCTCTCTTGCCCTCAAGAAAGCGCTCGAGAATCTGCTGCGCTCGGTGCGCGACTTCTATGCCCGGGGCGACGAGGTCACCGCGGTCGCCCTGCGCGAGGGCACGGCGAAGTTCTACGACCGCCAGCTGCGTCACCTGATGTACCGCGACTGGTCGGCGTTCGAGCAGTTCTTCGTCGAGATCCTTAAGTGCAACTCGCTCTCGGCCCTCAAGCCGATCACCCATCGCTACGAGACCTTCCTTCAAACACTTCTCCGCGAAGTCGAGAAGCGCGCGGTTCTGCAATCCCAGGCGGCATGAAGCCCCGGGGAGGGGAGTGGCGAGCGCGCCTTCTCCTCGCCCTGGTCTCGACCGTGCTCACCCTCGGGGTGGCCGAACTCGTGGCCCGCATCGCGCTGAGACCGCGACCCGCCCGCGCCGGAGAGGGCACGCCGATCTCGGAGATGTCGTCGACTCTGGGTTGGAAGACCCGCCCGGGTGGATCGCAACGGATCCGACGCGAGGACTTCGAGGTCACGGTGAGCCTCAATGCCTTCGGTCTTCGGGGGCCGGAGGTGCCCTACGAGGCGGCTCCGGGGAGGCGTCGACTCGCGATCATGGGCGACTCGTTCGCGCACGGCTACTACGCCGAGGAACCGGATACCGTGCGGGGCCGACTGGGGGAAGCCCTCGACGCTTGCGGGGTGGATGCCCTCAATGCCGGCGGACCGGGCTATTCGACCGACCAGGCATGGATCTACTTCGATACCGAAATACGCAAGTACAACCCGAGTGAAGTGGTGCTGCTCTTCTACTACAACGATCTGCAGTTCAACATCGAGAGGATGGGGACGGCCAACCGGGAGAAACCGCTGTTCGTCGAGAAGGACGGTCGGCTGGAAGTGATCCCCCCGCCTCCCGCCGTTCCGCGGCGTCGCGAACGGGGAGAGCGTTCCTCGGAGGCGGCGAGCGCCCGTCGCGCCACCCCGACGTTCTACAACTCCGCCCTCTGGGCCTTCGCGGCCTCCCGCCTCCAGCGCAGCCGTCCGGACTGGTCGCGGAGCCTGGCTGCATATGGTCTGGCGCCCGAGCTATCCCTTGAGCCCCCCGCCGAGTACCTCCCGTTTGGCCCTCTCGATGCGCGCGAACGCGAACGGGTCGAAGAAATGTGGAAGCGAACCGCGGCCATCCTCCGGGCATTCCGCGACGACGTGCGCGCGGCGGGCGCCGGCTTCTCGGTGTTCTACGTGCCCGCGCGTTTTGAAGTCAGCGACGAGGCGTGGACCTTCGTGCAGCGCCGCTATGAGAAGGAGCGTCCCTGGGACCGTTCGGCGGTGAGGAAGAGGTTCGAAGCCCTGGCCGCGTCGCTCGACGTTCCCCTCATCGAGGCGACCGATGCCCTGGAGGCCGCCGAGGCGTCCCCCGCTCCGGCCTACCTCGACTCCGACGGACACTGGAACGCGCGCGGGAACGAGATCGCCGCGCAGGCCCTTCTCCCTGTGATGCGGCGCGCCTTCTCCTGTGGATCGTAGCCGCCTCGCCGGATGGGCGCTGGGCGCGCTGGCCCTGGCCGTCACGTGTGTCGCGGTCTTCGGCCTCTCCACACGCCGGGTTGAACTGAACCTCGGTCCCGGGGACTCGCGCTTCGTGCGCGGCTTCGAAGCGAACAGCGATGTCGAGGACAAAGTCGGCTGGCACTGGACCACGTACGATGCGGAGGTCGATCTGCCCTTCGTCGCGCGGGGGGCCGGATTGGGCGCGACACTGCGCTACGCCCGGATGTTCGGGGAAGAGGCGGTGGTCGAGGTCAGCGTGGGCTCGGTCCGGACACCGCAGTTCCGGGCGCGGGGCGGCGAGATCCGCTCGACCACCCTCACCGCGCAAGGGGTCAGCGGTCCGCTCCTCGTGGGCATCAGGACCGATTCCCACGAACGCCGCAACATGGGGCTGCGGATGGACCGTCTGCTGATCGACGTCCGCGCGGGCCCGCCGCTCCGGCTCACCCTCGAGGCCGCTGCGCGTCCCATCGTGGTCGGGGTTCTGCTCTTCGCGGGCCTTCTCGTCCTTGGGGCCTCGCCCCTGGCCGCGGGCGGATTCACACTGCTGGCTGCGGTGGGCTTCGCCGCGCGTGCGTCGGTCGATCTCTTCGCGGCATGGCGTCAGACCCAGTCCGCACCCGCGATGCTGGTTGTCTCCGTCGCGGTGCTCCGCCTCGCTCGACCCGTGATGGTGCGACACGGTGGTCTCGCCCGATCGGCGGCGATCTGGCTCGCGTCGGGGGCGCTGGTCACCATGCTCTTCCGCCTCGTGCTCGTCTCTCATCCCGATTTCTACTACCCCGATCTGCTGACCCACACCCGCGTGGTCGAGGCGATCCGTGCCCAGGGGCCGGCCTTCTTTCTGAATCCCGCCGAGTCCCTGAGCGAACAGAAGGCGTGGACCAAGCCGGTCCTGGGGAGCGTCTCGGCGCTCCCCTACGCGGTCGTGTTCCACACGCCTTTCGCGATTCTCGCGGGCGCTTTCGATTTCTCGATCGATTCGATAGAGACCACGCTCAAGGCAGCCTCCAGTCTGATCTCCGTTCTGCCGATCCTGATCAGCGGTGTGCTGGCCGTGCGGTTCGGTCTGCCGCCCCTGGCCGCCCTCGCACTGGCCGTGATTCCCACCTACACATCGCGCCTCAGTTTTGCCCTGCTTCCCGCACTGACGGGTCATGTCTTCGACCTGATCGTGCTCGTGACGCTCGCCGCCGCGATGCCGGAGAAGCGGTCGCCGTCAAATCGCGGCGCCCTTCCCGTGTTCGCGGCGCTCCTGGCGGGGCATCTCGCGTACACCTCGAGTGTCGTGAATGAGGGCCTACTGATGGCCGTCCTCGTGATTCTCGTCCTCGCCACGGGAAGGCCGGGTCTGTCCTCGGCCGGACGCCTCGTGCTGGCCGAGGCCGGCGCGGCCCTGCTGGCCTTCGCTCTCTACTATCGTCACTTCGTGGGCGACGTCGTCGCCCTGGGGTCGCGTCTTCTCGGGATCGGACCGCCGGCCCCTTGGGGCACGTCCGCCTCGGAGTACCCGATCGAGAG